>CAZNHI010000138.1:0-6493 GCA_964572535.1 uncultured Dehalococcoidia bacterium | reverse complement strand
GGGACGTCCAGCTCCACCAGCTTTTCGTATAGCGGGTACCAATAGCGGTTGGTCATCGGCGGGTCGGTCCAGTAGCCGTCGGACGGGTCAGGGTTCAGGTTGGCCCCGACGAAGCCCAGCTGGTTAATGCAGCGCTCCAGCTCCTCGATACAGTCCGCGGGGTCGACTCCCGGCGACTGCGGTAGCTGGCAGACGGGGATGAAGTTGTCCGGGTAGAGCGCGCAGACTCGGTAGATCAGGTCGTTGACGGTGCGCGTCCACTGCAGGCTGGTCTCGAAGTTGCCGACGTGGTGCTCCATGCCCCCGGCAGTGGGCGAGAACAGAGTCACGTCCGTGCCACGGTCGTGCTGGAGCTTGATTTGGCCCGCCTCCAGCGTCTGACGCAGCTGGTCGTCGCTGATCTGCAACGGCTCATTGAACGGCGTGCCAATGGCGGCGATCTGGCGTTGGCGCCAGGCCCTTAGCTCAGCGGGCGCGGTGGTGTAGTGGCCGTGGACATCGATGATCATGGGCTCGGGTTCCTTAATCCAGTGGAGCGGGGATGCGCGCAGTCTACAACCCGTGCCGCGGGGTGGCGAGTCTGACCGGCAGTGATGCAAGATGGGCTGAGCTTCGCTGGAACGAGGAAACAGGATCAGGGAACAAGATGTTCCTACCAACCTTTGGTCTTGGTTCCTAGTTCCCCAGGGTGCTTCGATGCTGCGGGGCCCGAGTACGAGGAGGACTTGATGGTGAGCTTTGATTTGACGGACCGCGTGGCGATCGTCACGGGCGGTTCTGAGGGTATCGGCAAGGGCGTGGCGCTGGGCATGGCGGAGGCCGGCGCGCACATCGTTATCGCGGCCCGGCGGCAGGACCGCATCGATGCCACCGTGGCGCAGATCAAGGGTATGGGCCGCCGCTCCCTCGGCGTGCCGACCGACGTGAGCAACGCGGCTCAAGTCGCCAACCTGATCGACGCGACGATGAAGGAGTTCGGCAGGATCGACATCCTGGTCAATAACGCGGGCTCCAGCTGGGGTACTAACTTCAAGCGCGGCCTGCTCCTGGAGCTGGAGGAGTCGGACTTCGATGGCGCCTTCGGGACCAACGTGAAGAGCCAGTTCCTGTGTGGCAAGGCGGCGGTACCGATCATGCAGCAGCAGGCGACCGGCGGCGCGATCATCAACATGTCGTCGGTGGCGGGGCAGTTGAACCTGACGCCGAGCCCGACGATGGCCCTCTACTCAGCGACGAAGGCGGCGATCCTCAGCTTCACGCGCAGCATGGCTGCGGAGTGGGCGCCCAAGGTGAGGGTGAACGCTCTGATGCCCGGCCTGATCCAGACAGACCGTACCCGGAACGATCCCAACCGGCGCGCCACAGACGAAGAGCTGGCCGCCAACATCGGGCTGGCGCGAGTGGGGCTGCCGAGCGACATAGCCGGCGCTGCCGTGTTCCTGGCCTCGGACGCCGCAAGCTGGATCACGGGCGCCGCGATTCAGATCGACGGCGGACCGAAGCCGAGGGCCTGACGATGACAATGCTGCGTCCCGTAGAAGCCATCTCCCGTCTCGGCACCGAGACCGCCTTCGACGTGCTGGCGCGCGCCGAGGCCATCGCCGCGACCGGCCGCGAGGTGATCAATCTCGGCATCGGCCAGCCAGACTTTAAGACGCCGCCGCATGTCGTCGAAGCTGCGGTCAAGGCGCTGTACGACGGCCACCACGGTTACACGCCCTCGCCCGGCGTGCCGGATTTGCGGAGGGCGGTGGTAGAGGACATCGCGCAGCGCCGCGGTGTCGACGTCAGTCCAGACCGCGTCGTCGTCGTGCCGGGCGGCAAGGTGACGATGTTCTTCGCGATCCTGATGTTCGGCGAGCCGGGCGCTGAGATCCTGTACCCCAACCCCGGCTTCCCGATCTACGAGTCTATGATCAACTTCACGGGCGCAAAGGCGGTGCCTACGCCGTTGCTGGAAGAGAACGACTTCTCCTTCGACGCGGAGTCCGTGCTGGCCAGCATCACACCGAATACGCGGCTGTTAATCGTCAACTCGCCTGCCAACCCTACCGGTGGCACGGTGTCGCGACGTGAGTTCGACAAGCTGGTAGAGGGGCTGCAGGCGCACCCCCACGTCGCCGTGCTCAGCGACGAGATCTACTCCCGCATGACGTACGACGAGCGCGAGCACGTGTCGCTGCTGGGCTACAAGGAGCTGGAGGACCGGCTGATCCTGCTTGACGGCTGGAGCAAGACCTACGCGATGACCGGCTGGCGCATCGGCTATGGCGTCTGGCCGCGGTCGCTGGTGGAGGCTGCAACGCGGCTGGCGGTGAACTGCCACTCCTGCGTCAACGCTGCGACCCAGCAGGCGGCGATCGCGGCGTTGCGAGGCCCGCAGGACTCTGTTGACCAGATGGTCGCGGCCTTCGACGAACGGCGACGCGTGATCGTCGATGGGCTCAACGACATCCCGGGTGTGACCTGCCGCACGCCGGGAGGAGCGTTTTACACCTTCCCCAACATCAGCGGCACCGGCCTTAGCTCGCACGAGATGCAGGATCGCCTCCTGGAGGAAGCCGGCGTCGCTACGATCGCGGGCACCAGCTTTGGCTCCTACGGGGAGGGCTATTTGCGCTTTTCCTACGCGAATACGGTTGAGAACATCGAGACGGCGCTGGGGCGAATGCGAGCACTGGTGGCGCGCTAGAATATCGGGACGCTCCGGTATTGAACCTGGGGGGAACGGCAACCCCCGCTGAAGAGGCTGAAGCCGGTCGAACGCAGTCTGGAGGGTAGGTTAATGCTGAGTAAGGCGGACAACGACGCGCTGACCCAGGTGGGGCCGGGGACGCTGCTGGGCGACCTGCTGCGGCAGTACTGGACACCGGCGCTCATGACCTCCGAGGTGCCCGCCCCGGACAGCCCGCCGGTGCGACTGCGCCTGCTCGGCGAGGATCTCATCGGTTTCAGGACGACCTCGGGCAAGGTGGGCCTGATTCAGAACTCCTGCCCACACAGAGGAGCTTCGCTGTTTTTCGGCCGCAACGAGGAAGACGGCCTGCGCTGCGTCTACCACGGCTGGAAGTTCGACACGACGGGCGCCTGCGTAGACATGCCCTCTGAGCCGGCCGAGTCGAACTTTAAGACCAAGGTGCGCGCCACCGCTTACCCCACGCACGAGCGCAACGGCATCGTCTGGGCCTACATGGGACCGCGCGAGGTGCCTCCGCCGCTGCCTGGCCTGGAGGCGACGCTGTCAGAGAAGGCTACGGTGGCGAAGTACCTGCGCGACTGCAGCTGGCTTCAGGGCTTCGAAGGCGACCTGGACACGACACACATCGGTTTCCTGCACTTCGGCAACTACAAGGCCGATGACATGGAGCCGGGCTCGATGGACTACTACGCGCTCCAGCGTCGCGACCCCAAGATGATGGTCGTAGACACGCCCTGGGGCGCTACTTATGGCTCATACCGGCCGGCGGAAGAAGACACCACCTACTGGCGCGTGGCGCAGTACCTGTTCCCGTTCTACTCCATGCCTCCCGTGGGCATCCTGGGCCAGCGCGTCGCCGTGCTGGCGATTGTGCCGGTGGACGACACGCACATGATGCGCTGGCAGATCAGCGTGCCCAGCGGCTGGGCCATGTCGGGCGCGATTGCCCCGGCCTATAAACTGCACCCCGAGTACGGTTACCTGCCGCCTGCCTCCGGCTTCCTGGGCGCCTGGCGCATGAAGCAGAACAAGTCCAACGACTACCTGCTGGACCGCGATTTCCAGAAGGACGGCAGCTACACCGGCATCAGCGGCATCGGTATCCAGGACGAGGCCGTGACCGAGAGTATGGGCCCGATCATGGACCGATCGAAGGAGCACCTGGGTACCTCAGACCTGATGGTGATCCGCCTGCGCCAGCTGCTGCTGGGTCAAGCCCGCCGACTGCGCGCGCACGGCGAGACGCCTCCGGCAGTCGACACGCCGGAGGTCTACGCGGTGCGCTCCGGCGGCGTCGTGTTGCCAAATAGCATCGTTAACGGCATCGAGGCGACGCTGGACCTGCAGCAGGGACGCGTCCGGCCGGAGGAGTTCGCCCTCGCAGCGATGGTGGAAAACCACGGCGTCTAAGTCAGAGCCGAAATAGCAGGAGAAACGTAGATGCTCAGCGCTGAAGACAACGATATCCTCTGCCGAATCGGCCCCGGTACGCCCATGGGTAACGTCATGCGGCAGTATTGGGTGCCGGCTGTGCGCTCTGACGAGCTGCCGGCGCCGGACTGCCCGCCGCTGCGGGTCAAGCTGCTGGGCGAAGAGCTGATCGCGTTCCGCATGACGTCCGGCAAGGTGGGCATGATCCGGAATTCGTGCCCCCACCGTGGCGCCTCGCTGTTCTTTGGGCGCAATGAGGAAGAAGGGCTGCGCTGCGTTTACCACGGCTGGAAGTTTGACGGCGCCGGTTCCTGCATCGACATGCCCTCTGAACCCGCGGAGTCGAACTTCAAGAACAAGGTGCACGCGACGGCCTACCCGGCGCACGAGCGCAACGGCGTGATTTGGACCTACATGGGCCCGCGCGAGGTACCGCCGCCACTGCCGGACATCGAGCACAACATCGTCAACGGCGACATCGCCCGGATAACAATGATCCTGCGCCCGTGCAACTGGATGCAGGGCTGGGAGGGCGAGATGGACACCGTCCACGCTGCCTTCCTGCATGGTGGCGCCAGCAAGGCCGAGGACTTCGAGCCTGGAACCTTCAACTACTACCAGTACAAGGAGCGCTCGCCGAAGTTCAGCGTCATCGACACGCCGATCGGCACCTCCTATGGCGCTTATCGACCGGCCGAGGGCGATACGTACTACTGGCGTACTGCGCACATGATGTTCCCGTTCTACGCCGTGATTCCGGCCGGCTGGCTGGGCATGTACGTGCCGACGGACGACGACCACACGATGCACTGGGAGGTTCTGGTGCGGCCGCAGGTGGAGGGCGACGCGCAGAACGGCGGGCCCGGACCGCGCTCGGCCGGTGTTGAGGGCGGCAGTCGTGGCCCGACGACCTGGCTGCCCAACGACACCGGCTGGCACGACCGTTTCAACATCGACCAGACGAAAGCCAACGACTACAAGATCGACCGCGAGGCCCAGAGCCAGTGGAAGAGCTACTCCGGCATCGTCGGCATTCGTCAGCAGGACATGGCCGTCACGGAGAGCATGGGCACGATCTACGACCGCACCCACGAGCATCTGGGCACTACGGACGCGCTGATTATTCGCACGCGGCGCAAGCTAATCAAGACGGCGAAGGACCTGCGCGACCACGGTATCTTGCCGCCGGGAGTGGACAACCCGGAGCTGTATCACATGCGTTCCGGCGAGTTCCTGCTGCCTCGCAGCGTCGACTGGTGGGACGCCCTGCACGACCGCCGCGCGAAGTTCGACGCAGCAGTGGAGCGATCGACCGCGAAAGCCTGATCGATCTTCCGAGCACAGAGAAGAGAGCCGGCAGTCTGCCGGCTCTCTTTCCGTTGACGCCTCCGTTGCGGAAGCGCGGTTGTCGCCGGTGGCCAGAGCTTCCTGGGGCACATGGGACTGGTCTCGATGTCTGAGCGCGCTTCGAGCATCGGTGCGCAGTTAGAAGTCGAGAGCGTGCCGGGCAAGGGCACAACAATCCAGCCGAGATAGGTCGCGAACTAACGGCCGAGCGCGTCACCCAAGGTCATTCGCTAGACCAAGACTGCCTTTTCGTAGTTTGCTTCGCCTAGCTGGTCCTGCGGGAAGATCTGGAGATCCAGCATCCAGCGGTGCGTCTTCTCGTAGATCTCGCGCGTGTAGGGCTCGAAGACGATGCGCTCCGCCAGCCCGAAGGCGCGGACGTCGACCAGATCGCGGTACCTCTCAGGCACGTCCTGCAAGAAGTAGTGCTTGTAGCGCTCCGGCTCCAGGTCCAGGTCGCGCTGAGCCTTGCGCAGGGCGTTGAAGTACTTCCCGCAGTCCTCCGTAGAGGCGTCACCCTCGATCAAGAAGCCGATCATGAAGGTGGTGTCCAGTACCTTGCGGAAGCCGAGCTGTTCTACGATCTCGCGCTGGACGCCGAACACGTTGGCGGCCGCCGTCTCGCGGTTGAACAGCATGTCCAGGCGCTCGCGGGGGCTGCCGATGAAACGCAGCTTCGCCTCTCGCGGTGGCATGAACGATTCGAGCGCCTGGAGCGCTGAGAAGTGGCTGCCGGAGTGATAGCCCACGCCGATCTCGACGTCGCGCAGCTGCTCGGGCCGGGTGATCGGCGATTCTGGCGGGACGTAGATGCCGCCGGGCGTGACGCCGTAAGCGTGGCCCCACATGACGCCGTGTACCGCTGACGAGGCCATGTTTACGGCCCAGTGGCAGGCCATGCTTACGTCGCAGGGGCGTCCCGTCTCCAGGCTCTCGAAGGCGCCGCCCATGACCTGCGTCACGCTCCGCTCCGGCGCCTCGACCTTCGGCGCCGCCTCGACGCTGTGGCCGCTGACT
>CAZNHI010000137.1:0-6503 GCA_964572535.1 uncultured Dehalococcoidia bacterium | reverse complement strand
TTCGCCGTTGGCTTCCGGCTGCAGAGCTTCGTGGCCTGGGCGCCGCTGGCCTACCTGGCCTGGCGTCAGGGCCGCCTGCGTGACCTCGCGCCGCTGACGCTGGCAGCGGGCGGCGTCACACTGCTCAGCTTCGCGCCCGTGCTCGTGGTCTACGGCGCCGATTTCTTCAACTACTACGACGCGCAGGTCAACGCCACCGAGGTCGTGCGCCTGCTGGGCAAGGAAGCGCTGGGCATCCTCGGCGGCATCGGCGTCCTGCTCGCGGTGCTGGTCTCGCTGCCGCGCTTTCGCAAGCTGCCCGGCGACCTCATCCTAGACGCGCACGTTGGCGTCTGGTCGGCGTTCATCCTGGTCTACGTCCTCTCCTTCTCCCGCCTGCCCCACGAGGTTGCCTACCTGATCCCGGTGTTCCCCTTCGGCCTGCTCCTGCTCGGGCGCTACCTCAGCCGAATCGCCATCACCGGCGCCGTCGCGGCCATCCTGCTCGCCGGCGTTGTCGACGTGACCACCCCTGACGCGGGCTTCGACGCGGAGGCATTTCGCTCCACCCAGCTCGGCAAGGGCCTGATCCTCTCGAACGCTGACACCATGGACCTGCAACGCAAATTCGTCGCGCAGGTGCTGGCGGCGGAGGTACCGGACCATTCGGTGGTCATGACGGGCTTCATCTTCCCCCAGCTCGCGGTCCGCGAGCGCGCCCGTCTGCAGTCGCGCATCCTGCGCCGCGATTACTCCGGCATCAGCATGCTCTCCGACCGCGGCGAAACAGTGGACGAGGCACGAGACGTGCGCTACGTCTGGCTGGTGGACTACCAAACCTATCTGGCGCTGCGCAACCAGGGCTACATGATCTTCCAGGTCCCGGACGCTGCCACCAGCACCGCTGCGCTCTACCACTACCGTCCCGGCATCCTCGGGGCCGTCTACCTCAAGCTGGACCAGGAAGCGCCTTCGGGCTCCGGCGCGGGCAGCACCGACCGCTAGGCGCCAGCGTCAATCCCCTCTCGCCAGCTGGAGAGGGAGCAGCGTCGGTTACACATAGCCAGTGTTCGCGCCCTCGTTGGTGTTATGTCTGGTTACACTATGGACCGATCGTGTCACTAGTGGTTCGATGCAATTCGAACTTAGTTAATTGGCGCGACTCCACCGGGTGGCTTCATCACCGCTGGGATGACTGGCCCGCGAGGAAGAGCGCGCCGACGCATGGCGTCCGACCAGGCGCAGGGCATAAGCCCGTTGCCGGAGATGATTTGGGTGCATCGTGCCTTCGAAGTCTCCCTGCCGCTTGCAGCTCTCTTCGGCGCTAACCCCGAACCTCGTACCTCGCGTGGCGCAGTAGCCACGTCCCTCGAAGTCCGCCTCGACGTCTACATACTGCCAACCGAGTTCTTCTGCCTTGCGTTTGATCAGCGCATTCAAGAGCCTCCCTCGGCTCTGGATTGCGGCCCCGTCGACATCAGAGATGCGCGCCAAAAGGCTATTCCGCAATGGCCTCCCAAAGCGTTTTGGCTACATCCCGGTCGCTGAGATAGCCAACAATGCCGTGGCGGTTCTTGGTGAAGTTGTCCACGTCTTTTTTGTTGACCACGGGAGGTTGCACGCTAAAGGCCGGAGGCTCTAGAGGGTAAAGTGCCACCGGGTCTCGCTGGTCGAGCGCGTTATACCAGTTGCGCACGCTCTTCGGCCGCCGGATCGGGTAAAGCGCGTCCTGAATGACTCTAATCCCAAGCGGAGAGCCGAGAGTCAGATGCAGGGGCGCAATAAGGACCTCGTCTTGACCCAGGACGCTGTAAGTCACAATTGTCCCCAGCGAATGGCCCACCACAACGTACTCCGCCCCTTCCTTCATCTCATTCCGCACGACATCGTCGACGGCGCGACGTACTCCTGGGCGTTTCAGATAAGAGAACACGTCGTGCGTAAATAGATCGACGGTAAGACCGCTCAGGCCTGGTACATGTTTGTCGAAGCCCCGAAGAATCGCCTGAGCCCACTCCTTGTTGAGTAATCCCTTCTGGATAGCGGGGTTGCCTGAGGCCTCTAGCACCCTTTCGTCCGTAAGACCCACCTGTGAGCGCATCGCGTCCATGATCGCGATCTTGAAGCGGAGCTCCTCTTGATTGAGACCAGCCCCACGGGTAATTACAGTGGCCTGCGTGTCATCGCCGTATGCAAGTTCATCGAGGATGTCTCCGTAGAAGGGGAAGGCAATATCCTCGTACTGTAGTGGAAGCGCAAGGCCGCTCTTCTCGAGGCCTTTCTTCCAGGCTTCGACCCAGGTCCACTTCAGTTGCTCCGGGTCCTTCCCCTCCTGTGACCGGCCATGGACGAAGACCAATTGCTTCATAGCAGCGCTCCAGATCTGATTCCCGAACTGAGAACTTCTACACCGCGAGGCTTAAAGAGCGTCCAAAGCGACGGCATCAAGTACCGCCCGGCTTCCTGAACGGCCTCCGGCAGAACGATGCTCTTCGCCGGCAGGATCGACCAGCCTTGGCTGAGCATCGGACAGAACGGAACGAACTCCGGCGCTAGAAGCGTGACAGGGTTACTGGAAAGCTGCCGACTCAGCATTCCTACGTCAAAGAGCACGGAGTTCAGGTCGCCTCGCATGTGGCCTTCAACCGACTGCACGTCTCTCAGTAGGCCAGCCTCGCTATATGCGTAAGCTGCATAGAGACCGAGCGTGGGATCTATGCTCTTCATGTAGCGAATCCGGTCCCCAACAAGCCCTGCAGTCTCGGCGCCGATGCGGAAGACGCCGTGTCGGCTCGATGCCGCAACAGCACCGCGAAGAAGGCGAAGCTGCTCGGCAGCCTGAGAGAAGTCGGCCCAGCGCGGAGAATCCTCCAGTGGTTCGTAGCTCACGTTCGCGAGTTCGTTGCGGTCGAACACTAGCGTGCCGACGTAATCCGGAAGAGCGGCCAGGACGCAACCGCTGCCATTCTCAAACTCCAGCAGCACCGACACCGCTTGCGTGGGGCGTCCGTATTGCGGATTCCATACGCGAACGTGGACTTGTTGGGGCTCGCCTTCCCGAATGATCTCGACATGATGGCCAAACGCATGGGCGGAGCGAACGTCGATGCCTACTATGGTAAAGCCGCAGTGCGTCTCAAACCTGTCTCGGCCGATGGCTGACCTGACTATCGCGGCGTCTTGGGAGAGTTCAGAGGCAAGGGTTTGCGTGGGCGACTGCTGTTCCTGCACGTTGAGCACGACTATGTGACCTGACATTGCCTCATTTGTTTGCTGTAAAGCGGTTCGGGCGAGGGTTGCTTCGACGGGCGGAGGCTTCGTCGTCTTGGCCTTCGAGGGCTTGAGCACGCGAGCGAGGTAGGTTGGCAGCTTTGACTCAACCTGAGCGTCTGGCACCTGTGCGAGGGTAAGGCGCAGCTTGGCAACCCGCGCAGATAATTCTGCGGTAAGGAAGTCATCGAGCCCAGTTGCGGTAACCACCGCAAGGCTCTCGCCCGCCTCCTCCACCGTCTCAATTATCTGGTGATACTTGCCCTTAACTGCATCAAGAAGACAGTCCGTGTAGATAGCCCTGTAAGCTCCGGCTGAATCCTGGACGCTCTTGACCTCTTGGGCAGGATGGCCGGGTAAGGCGGCGTAAAGGCGGTCGACAGCCGTACCGCCGAGCGTACGAGGGATGTTTGGGAAGGCGCTCCCTCCTTCGACCTCCTGCGCCTCGATCGTGTCTGCGGCCGTCCTACATGCGTCAGATACGAACACGACGTTCCTGATGCCCGTCGTGTAACGAGCGATGTCGATAGAGCTTCGCAGGTTGATGGCCTCCGTCGTCTCATAGGGAGCCTCCGATAGAAGCCAGTACTCAGAGGAAAACCCCTTGTTTATACCGTGGCCAGCGAAGTAGACGAGGAGCTGGTCGAGTGTGTCCACACCTCCTCGCTCCACGAAGTCACTGACCGCCGCAACCACAGCCTTCAGCGTCACAGGCCTCTTAACGTCCGTAATCAGCTTCACCTCGAACCCGTTGGACCTAGCCCATCGAGCCATAGAGTTCGCGCCGCGGGTGGCGGCTTGCAACTGAGGTAGCTGGCTGCGTGGATACTTGTCTACGCCAATGATCACGGCGCCACGGTTCATGCTCTTGTCTCCAGATTTCGTTTGCGAGAATAGCGGAAGAATACTGTCTCACGGCGCCCACAGTGTCAAGACGAGCTTGGAGCTAACTTTAGGGGCTTTGGCTAAATCTCGATGCCCCGTCAGAAAGTGCCTATGAGAATCCCCTAGTCATCCCTCCTCGCACTAGTCGAACGCCTGCCATCGACGTTCGGCACCTCGTCCGTTCTGGCCTTCACGCTGACTAAGAACCAAGGGTACGCCGTACCTGCTCATCGAAGGGCCAGCACATCAACCACGTCGAAACGGACTATCCCTGACCGGCGGACGCCATCTGCTCGGTACTTCCTCCTGCCCCCTCCGTACACCGGTCTTCTTCGGTCACGCCAAGTTGAATCTCGGAAGGTAACACTATCGCCGGATAGTGTTGATCTTGCTCTAGGCGCCGCCGCGACGCCGCTGCAGGTAGAAGCCACCCACCGCCAGCAACGCCACCGAGAGCACAGCGCCGCTGACAATCAGGAAGCTAGTCGTCGAATCGCCGTCGCTTTGCGCTGAGCTTGAGTCGCCCTGATTATTGCCGGCCTGAGGTGTCTGACGCCCCGCCTGGCCGAAGGGCACCAGCGTGGGGACACCCTGCGCGCTCGTAGCCGTTGGCGACCCGGCAGGTGCCGCCCCCACCTCCGGCAAGCCGACCGCCTTGCGCCAGCGGTTCTCGAGGCCGAGCTGGTCGAAGCCGTAGACGGCCTGCATCGCCTTGTCCGTCGTGTCGTCGGCCAGCGCCGCGATGAACTCGCCGAACTTGTCATCGCCAAACGTCCCGATCAGGTAAGCAATCAGCGAGCCGGACTCCGCATAGAAGATCGAGACGTCGCCGGCGGACCCCCGCGCTGATGCGTTGAGGCTGGTGATCGGCAGCACGCGGTTGCGCTGGATCGCCAGACCCAGCGCCTGCTCCTCGCTGGCCAGCAGCTGGCGCTGGGCGTAGGTCGAGAGCCCTTCGTTGATCCAGGTAGGGATCTCAGAGATGTGGTGCTCCGTAGCGTGGTTGGTGACGATGTGCGCCAGCTCGTGCCTCACGATATCGAGGAAGGTCGTGTCGCGCGAGACGAGTGCGGTGTCGACCGCACCCACCTCGCCCAGCGTCTGAATGCTCGTGTCTGGCCCCTGACCGCGGCGGCTCGCGACCGCCGGCGCCATCTCGGCAGCCGTGCGATAGACCCAGATCTTTACCGGGAAGTCGACCGTCGTGTTCAGCAGGTCGCTGAAGCGGTCGACCGCCTCGCGGGCGGTCCTCAGCACGGTCTGCTGCGACGTCAGGTCGCCGAAGTAGTAGTGAACCGACAGGTTGCCATCGCTGATCGACTGCCACTCGAAGCGGACGTCCTCGTACGTCGTCGACTGCTCCTCGGTGACCAGCCGCGCGCCGGACGCATCCGTGATCTCCCAGTAGTAGACAATGCCCGCGCCCGGCACCATATAGCTATCGCGCGTGCTGCCTACGTTGGCCGTGCAGTTAACGGAGGAGCCCGTCGTGCAGTTGGGCCGCACCACGGCGTTGACGCCGCCGGGCAGGATGCGGAAGCGCAGGCGCACCTCCGTGATGTTCGCGTCGCTGGCCGTGAACAGCGTGAACTGCAGCCCGTCCGGGAAGCGGTTGGCCACCGTGTTGCTGCGCACCTCGATTGCCGCGGCCGCGGGCCGGGCACCGCCCGGCAGCACGGCAGAGCCAAACGTAACCAGGACCAGGAAAATCGCGATTCTTAGCATCAGTTGTTGCTGCCCATCGTCGTCTTTAGATACGCCTTGATGAAGCCATCCAGATCGCCGTCCAGCACGGCCTGCGCGTTCGAAGTCTCGTAGCCCGTGCGGTGGTCCTTGACCATCTTGTACGGATGTATGACGTAGCTGCGGATCTGGTTGCCCCAACCGGCTTCCACGTGCTCGCCCTTGAGCCGCGCCTGCTCCGCCGCCCGCTCCTCCAGATCCCGCTCCAGCAGCCTCGCCTCCAGCACCCGCATCGCCGATTCCTTGTTGCGCCCCTGCGACCTCTCGTTCTGACAAGTTACGACGAGCCCGGTGGGAATGTGTGTTATACGCACCGCCGTCGCGACCTTCTGCACGTTCTGGCCGCCGTGCCCCGCCGAGTGGTAGATGTCGATGCGCAGGTCCTCTTCTTTTATGTCTACTTCCGCCCGGCCCTCCACCTCCGGCAATACCTCCACCAGCGCGAACGAAGTGTGGCGCGCGTGCGCGGAATCGAACGGGGAGATGCGCACCAGGCGATGTACCCCGCGCTCGCTCTTGAGGTAGCCGTAGGCGTTCTTGCCCTGCACCTCCAGCGTGATGCTCTTGATCCCAGCCTCTTCGCCGAGCGTTGAGTCCAGCACCTCCGTCGGGAAGCCCCGCGCTTC
>CAZNHI010000136.1:0-6519 GCA_964572535.1 uncultured Dehalococcoidia bacterium | reverse complement strand
CCGAGGCTTTCCAGCCTCGGCGTCATCCGCCCAAACCACCCTCGTGGCCCCACACCCCCGTAGGGGCGGTTCGCGAACCGCCCCTATGACGCCCCGTTGAACAAGCCTTCATCCGCCAGACTCCCGCTATTCAGCCCAGACCACCCTTCCCCTATACTCCCCTCATGACCGATATCCACGTCCTGCGCGTCTTCACTAACGCCGAAGGCAACTTCGGCAACCCCCTCGGCGTCGTCCTCGACACGGCCGGCCTCACAGACGAACGCCGCCAGGCTATCGCCACCCAGCTCAACTTCAGCGAGACCGTCTTCGTCGAGGATGTCGCGCTGGCGCAGCTCCGCATCTTCACGCCCGCCGCTGAGATCCCTCTCGCCGGCCACCCTCTCGTCGGCGCCTCCTGGCTGCTCTCCCAGGTCGCCGGCCACCAGATCGACACGCTGCGCCCCCTCAAAGCCGCCAACGTTGAAACCTGGATCGAGGACGGCGTCACCTGGATCCGCGCCCGCAGCGCCGACGCCCCGCCCTGGCGCTTCGTCCAGCTCGCTACGCCGGCGGAGATCGAAGCGCTCCCGATCCCTCCCGGCCCCCAGTACGACCTGCACGAGTTCTGGGCCTGGATCGACGAGCCCGCCGGCCACATCCGCGCCCGCGTCTTCGCCGCCCAGTACGGCATCGCCGAGGACGAAGCGACCGGCTCCGGCGCCCTGCGCCTGCTCGAAGTCCTCGACCGCCCATTGCTGATTACGCAAGGCGGCGGCTCCGTGATCTACGCCCGTCCCGCCCCCGCCGGCCGCGGCGACGTCGGCGGCCGCGTCGTCAAAGACCAAGTGCGTAACCTCTAGCGCCAGGTCCCGCTATCTCCGCCCTCATTGACCCGCAAACATACTGAGCAGGCTTCGTAGGGGCCGCAGCCCATGCGCGGGGGCTTTGGGGGTGTTCCCCAGCCTCCCTTTTCAAAAGGGGTGGGGGCGCAGCAGCGCGGCAGCGATGCGCAGCAAACCTGGCAGAGCCTCGAGAGTCTTGGGATTGGCCACCGCCTACCCGGCTAACCATCGTCCTACCAGCACTCTGCACTCGGGCGGGGGCCCGGCGCGATTGCCCCACTGCCCGCGAGCCTGCTAGCGTTCAGGCATGAACTCAGCACCCCTCGCGCCCACCGTCCAGCGCGCCCGCAATCTCACAGAATCCGACCGCATGGCCGTCGTCGAAGACCTCAAACGCGGCGTTGCGGGCGAGGTGCGTTCCGATCGCTACAACCGCCTGCTCTACGCCACCGACGCCTCGCTCTACCAGATGGAGCCCGTCTGCGTCGTCTTCCCCACCAGCACCGAAGACGTGCAGCACGTCCTCCAGGTTGCCGCCCGCGCCCGCATCCCTGTCATGCCCCGCGGCGGCGGCACCGGCCTCTCCGGCCAAACGGTCAACCACGCCATCGTCCTCGATTTCTCACGCGATATGCGCGCAGCCCTCGAGTTCAACGTCGAAGAGCAATGGGTGCGCGCCCAACCCGGTCTCGTGCTCACCGAGCTCAACCGCCAGGCGGCGCCCCTCGGCCTGCTCTACGGCATCGACCCCTCGACGCAGAACCGCGCCACCATCGGCGGAGGCGTCGGCAACAACTCCTGCGGCGCCCACTCCATCGTCTACGGCAAGACCATCGACAACGTCATCAGCATCGACGCTGTCCTCGCCGACTCCTCGCGCACCACGTTCAGCCGGCTCGAAGGCGCCGCCCTCAACGCCAAGCTCGACCTCGGCGGCCTCGAGGGCGGCATCTACCGCGATCTGCGCCGCATCGGCCGCGAGCAGGCTGAGGAGATCGAACGCCGCTTCCCCAAGATCATGCGCCGCGTCTCCGGCTACAACCTCGATGACTTCGTCCACGACACCGGCCCCATGGACGTGGCGCGCATGGTCGTCGGCTCCGAAGGCACTCTGGCCGTGATCACAGAGGCCAAGCTGCGCCTGCACAAGCTGCCGAAGGTCAAGGGCATCGCCGCGGTCCACTTCAACACGCTGGTCGAAGCCGCCGAAGCCACGGTGGCCAGCCTCGAACACCCTGTCGCGTCGATTGAGCTCATCGACAGCGTCATCGTCGAGCGCTGCCGCGCCAGCCTCGGCTTTCGTCACCTCGCCGGCTTCGTCGAGGGAACCCCGGGAGGCCTCCTCCTCATCGAGATGGACGGCGAAACCGAGGCCGAGGTCGCGAGCAAGATCGACGCCCTCAAGACCGCCCTCGACCGCAAGAGCCTGGGCTACTACACCTTCGTGACCACTGATATCGCGGCGCAGCGCGACATCTGGCGCATGCGCGAGGCGGGCCAGGGTCTGATCACCAGCGTCCGCGGCCCCCTCAAGGCATCGACGTTCGTCGAGGACGCGGCCGTCGCCCCGGAGAAGTTGCCGGAATACATCAAGCGCTTCCAGGAGATCGTCGCCAACAACAACACCACGGCCGCCTACTACGGCCACGCCAGCGTCGGCTGCCTGCACATCCGGCCCATGGTCAACCCGAAGACCAGCGACGGCCTCGCTCAGATGGAGAAGATCGCCACCGAAGTGGCAGACCTCGTCCTCGAGTTCGGCGGCAGCCTCAGCGGCGAGCACGGCGACGGCATCGTGCGCGGCGTCTTCACCGAGCGCATGTTCGGCCCCACCCTCACCAACGCCTTCCGTGAGGTCAAGCGCACCTTCGACCCCACCGGCCTCCTCAACCCCGGCAAAATCATCGATACGCCGGGCTTCCGCGAAAACCTTCGTTCGGAGCCCGATGCCAGGGCCTGGGAACCAGTCACCTACCTCGACTTCACATTCGAGGGCGGTCTGGCCGCCGCGGCGGACCAATGCAACGGCCAGGGCGCCTGCCGCAAACACGAGGGCGGCATGTGTCCTTCCTTCATGGTCACGCGCGAGGAGGAGCACTCGACGCGTGGCCGCGCCAACCTCCTGCGTCTGACGATGTCGGGCGTTCTCCCTCAGGAGGAGCTGACCAGCGATCGGTTATACGAGGCGCTGGACCTCTGTGTGGAGTGCAAGGCCTGCAAGTCGGAGTGCCCCACCGGCGTCGACATGGCCAAGATCAAATACGAGGTCCTCGCCCAGCGCAACGAGGTGAAGGGCGTGCCGTTGCGCGCGCGCCTCTTCGCCCAGATCAACACCATCAGCCGCTTCACCTCGCCTTTTGGCCGCATCGCCAACCTCGTCTCGCGCATCGGTCCTCTGCGTGCCGTCTTGCAGCGTGTCGCCGGCATCGCCGCGCGGCGACCGTTGCCCGTCTTCGCCTCTCAGAGCTTCCAGAGCTGGTTCCGCAAGCGGGCGGATGCTGAGTCCGTTCGTCCTGAGCTTGTCGAAGGACGCGAGTCTCCAACATCAGACCGAGTCTCCCGCGGCGAAGCCGTCTTCTTCCACGACACCTTCACCGACTACTACCACCCAGAGGTCGGCAAGGCGGCGGTGCGCATCCTGGAAGCGTTGGGCTACCGCGTCGTCCTGGCCGAGCGCGCCGGCTGCTGCGGCCGCCCGGCGATCTCGAAGGGCCTGCTGCCCACCGCCCGCCGCTGGGCGCGCCACAACGTCGAGGCGCTGCTACCCTACGCCAGCCGCGGCGTCCCGATCATCGGCGCCGAGCCGTCCTGTCTCCTGACCTTCCGTGACGAATACCCGGAGCTGCTGCGCGACGACGACTCGAAGACGGTCGCGGCGCACACCCTGCTGCTGGACGAGCTGCTGGTCAAGCTCGCCGCCGCAGAGCCGGACAAGGTCGCGGCGATCTTCCGAGACGACCTCAACCAGGACGTGCTGCTACACGCGCACTGTCACCAGAAGGCGATCGTCGGTCCGGAGCCTACGCTGCAAGCGCTGCGGCTCGTACCCGGCTACAAGGTTTCGCTCGTCGAAACGAGCTGCTGCGGCATGGCCGGCTCGTTCGGCTTTGAGGCAGAGCACTACGAAATCTCGAAGGCGATGGGCAGCCTCAGGCTCTTCCCGGCCGTCGAAGCAGCATCGCCCGATACCGCCGTGGCGATTACCGGCGTCTCCTGCCGTCAGCAGATCGGTCACTTCACGTCGCGCAAACCGCGCCACGCCATCGAGATCCTGGCCGACGCCCTGAAATAGCCATATCTGTCGTTATCTGTTATCTGTCGTTGCGAGCCATCGCCGCAGCTTGAGTCTGTCGTTGCGACCCATCGCCGCAGCTTGAGTCTGTCGTTGCGACCCATCGCCGCAGCGAGGCGCGGCAACCTCGGTGCCCCCGACAGCCCACCTCCCACCGCCTGCACTCTGTACTCTGCGCTCTGCACTGGGGGCGGAGGTCCCGGGAGGGGTCTGACCGTTAGTCCAGGGAGCGCAACTCGAACGCTTCAGCGTTGCGCCGCAGCCGGTCCAGCAGCCCGGAAAGCGTGTTCTTTTCCTCGACGGAGAAGCCCTCCATCAGACGCGCCATGAATCGCGCCATCGAAGGCACCAGGCGCTCCGTCAGCAGCTGGCCCGCTTCCGTCAGCTCCACGTATACCGTCCGCCGGTCCGTCAGCGAAGGCACGCGGCGCACCAGCTCAGCCTTCTCCAGCCCGTCCACCAGGAAGGTGATGTTGGCGGAGGTGACCTTCATCTCGTTCGCCACCTCTACCTGCGTCAGGCGCCTCTCCGGCGAGAAGTAGAGGATGCGCAGCAGCGCGTGACGGCCCACCGTGCGTGTCACGCCCAGCATGTCGCACAGGCGCGCCAAGGCGGCCATCTGCGCGGTATGCGTGATGTTCACGCCGATACAGGCTTCGATCGCGGCTTCGTCGGACCAGTCGTACGCTCCGGCAAAGGCGCGTGCGGCCCTCGCCGCGTACGTGTTCTTGAGCTCGTCGTCTCCACTGCGGGCTTTGGTCAGGGGTTGCCTCCTGAGGCCTGTTGACCGGCTATCAGGCCAAGTGTAGCATCGGCCTCGCTTGAGACCCGCTTAGTCTTTTGCATTACGTAGACGATTCCGTTAGGGGACGATCCCATGACCACTTCGAAGCAGCTCTGCATCTCCTCCGATTCCCACGTCGTAGAACCGCCCGAGCTTTTCGAGCCCCTGGTCAAGCGCTTCGGCGAAGAAGCGCCGCACATGGTCTTCCGCGAGGACATCGGCCCCCAGCTCTACCTCGGTAACGGCCAGTACGGACTGATCATCACCGGCTTCCTCCAGGCCGGCTTCGACTTCGGCCGCCCCGACGCCGGCGAGGTCCGCAAGCTCGGCTACGAGCTCGCCCGCCCCGGCGTCTACGATATCAAGGCCCGCATCGAAGACCAGGAGCTCGACGGCATTGACGCCGAGGTCATCTACCCCAGCATCATCTTCAACGCCTACCAGATTCAGGACGTAGACATCCTCAAGGCCACCTTCCGCGCCTACAACGATTGGACCGCCGACTACTGCAAGGAGGCCCCGGACCGCCTCTTCGGCCTCGCCTGCGTCCAGCTCTACGACCTCGACGAGGCCATCGAGGAGATGCAGCGCTGCAAGGCCCTCGGCTACGTCGGGCTCTGCATCCCTGCCACTGCGCCGCCGGACCGCCCCTACTCAGACCCCTGGTACGACAAGTTCTGGGCCGCCGCCGAAGCGATGAAGATGCCCCTGACCATGCACATCTTCACCGGCGCCACACCCAACCATGGCATGCCCCACCGCGCCGCCGGCAGCCCTCTTGCCTTCACCGGCATGACCTTCACCATCTACGACATCATCTACGGCGGCGTCTGCGAGCGCTTCCCCGGCCTCAAGTTTGTGATCACGGAGTTCGAGGCCGGCTGGATCGCCATGACGCTCAACCGGCTGGACTGGAACTGGTTCCGCGGCGGCGGCGCCCGCACCATGCCAATCAAGAACAAGCCCAGCTTCTACTGGCGCCAGAACTTCCTCGTCACCTACGAGGACGACATCCTCGGCATCAAGACGCGCGACGTTATCGGCGTCAGCACGATGATGTGGGGCAGCGACTACCCCCACGGTGACAGCGTCTTCCCGGACTCGCAGGGCGTCCTCGACCGCATCCTTGTCGACTGCACCCCGGAAGAGCGCTATGCCATGACCGTCAAGAACGTCGTGGACCTCTATGACCTCCCCTTCGAGGCATAGAAGGACGCATGGAGCGGAAGCCCTGGCCAGCCGCCTTCAGAGGGGTCCGGGCTCCCCCCGGCTTTCAAAAACCGCCGCTACGCCATGACCGTCAAGAACGTCGTAGATCTCTACGACCTCCTCTTCGAGGCGTAGCCCCATCCAGTCAACAAAGCGAAAGGCCCGGGACAAATCCCGGGCCTTTCGCCGATCTAAGCAGGCTTTGCGGTCTGCAACCACGTCGGCTTGGCGGACGCAACAGGCAACGACCGTTACGAGCACCTCGCTGAGATCAGGCCAGGTCGAAGCGACCGAGATTCATCGCCTTGTCCCATGCGGCCACGAAGTCACGCACGAACTTCTCCTTCGAGTCGTCAGTTGCGTAGACCTCCGCGACGGCTCGGAGCTGGGAGTTCGAGCCGAAGACCAGG
>CAZNHI010000135.1:0-6527 GCA_964572535.1 uncultured Dehalococcoidia bacterium | reverse complement strand
GGTCGACGCTGTAGCCGAAGTCGGGCCCGTACATGTTGCTGTAGAAGGCGTCGAGAACTTGATCGGTGGCCTCGGGGTGGTCAGTGAGCTTCTCGACCCAGCCGCTGAAGTTAGACGAACGCCCCGGCGGCAACGGACCGACCCTGCCGATGGGCTGCGCGATCACGGCGCTGACGATGCGCTGAGGCTGGGCCTTGAGCAGGCTGAGGATAAACGGCCCGCCGATGCACTGACCGTAGAGATGGCACTGGTCGATGCCGAGGTGGTCCAGTAGGGCGAGGTGGTCGCCGGCGTACGTGTGCCAGCCGTCGGTCTCGGTTATCGGGGCGTGTGACTGACCGCCGACGTTGCGTTGGTCCATGGCGATGACACGGAAGTCGGATGCTAACGCCTTTGTGGGGTCAACGGGCGATGCCGGGCGGTGCCAGAACTCGATCGTGGACATCATGCCGCCTGGGGCGAAGGTCAGGATCGGGAAACCCTGCCCGTATTCCTCGTAGTAGATGGTGGCGTCTCCGTGTTTGAAGCTGGGCACGTGTCGTTCCTTCCTCTGGTTAGTTGCAGGCGACGGCGTAGATGTCGTGAACGCCTTCCGGGAGGCGATACTCCCGCCAGGTCTTGCCGCCATCCAGGGTGCTGAACAGCTGCCCGTTGCGGCTGACACAGTGCACCTCAGCCGGGTCGTGTGGGTGCAGTGCGATTGCCATCATCGTGGCCTCGGCCTTGACGCCGTGGTCGAAGCGTGACCAAGTCTCGCCGAGGTTGTCGCTGCGATACAACGAGCCGTCCTGGCTGCGGGCAGCAGGGCTGAGGCAGGCGTAGAGCGTGCTCGGGTCCTGCGGCGAGACGCGCACGTCGCGGCTGTAGGTCAGCGGCGAGAAGCGGCCGACTTCCATGTCCTGCCAGTTCAGGCCGCGGTCCTCGCTGCGAAAAAGGCCCATGCGGACGGCGAGGAAGACGGTCCCCGGGCTGGCGGCGCTGACGCAGAGCGCGTGGCCGTCCATCATCCCTTCGATCTCGGTATCGCTCTGGATCTTGCTCTTGAGGTGAGGACGGCCGGCCAGCTCCACCAGATCGGCACTGCAGTCGTCCCAGGTCTCGCCGCCATCGAGGCTGCGCATGACGCCGCCTACTTCGAGCGTGGCGTAAATCTCGCTCGGGTTGGCGGGGTCGACGGCCAGACGCATGACGCGACAGGGAAACTCCATCTTGACGCGATCCGGCAACGCTGGGACCGGCAGGCGGCGCCAGCTGTCGCCAGCGTCGTCGCTGCGGTAGACCCCGACGGGCGACGTACCGGCGTAGAGGATGCGTGGGTCCTGCGGATGAATGGTCAGTGCCCAGACCTGCGTGCCGTCGTCCGGGAAGTCGAGGCGCTCCCAGTGGTCGCCACGGTCACGGCTGCGGTAGGGGCCGCGGTGGGTGCCGATGTAGACGACATCCCGGTCGCTGGGATGGACGGTAATCGCCTGGACCTGCGTGTCTTGCGGTAGGCCGTTAGCCAGGCGCTCCCAGGCGCCAGCGCCAGAGGCCATTCGGTAGATGCCACCGGCCCCCGAGCCTGCGCGCGCGGCGCCGACGTACACGTTGGAAGTCCCGTTCACGCTGAGCCTCCTCATCCTCACTGCATGCGGCTGGGGCGCGAGTGTAGCACGGCGGGCCGGCAGTGCACCGTAACCGATTCATAACAACTCGGGCTGGCGATCGAGCGAGAGGTGGCAGCGATGCCCCGCCGCCGGAAGACGGCCCTGTCTTTGATGGGCGCGGTGCGTTCCCCAAGCTCTGGCTAGGTATGACCGCGGGCTGACGCTCCTGGTCATGATCTACCCTGGTCTCGAGACACTGAATGATGTCATCGAGAAGCATGGTCCCCGATCTCGTGAAGTCGAGGCTATGCAGTGGATCTGGCTGATGGCGTATCCCGAGCAAGCCTCGACCCAGCCAGGGTTACTAGCTGGGTCGAGTAGTTAGCTTCTGGGTCGCCGGACGAGAAGCTGAAGTCTCCTACTGGCGCTGTCTTGATGCCCGTCAGCCTTTTATGAGCCGCCACCCCCGCCGACCGCTGCCAGGGCTGAAGCGGCCTGCTCCCGTATCGGAGCGACGAGGCTCAGCTTGGCCCTTTCCTTTGCGGCCGCCACGGCTGCCTCGAAGTCGCCGTCCTCGATCAACGCGGAGGCGCTGTGATAGTGGTACGTCTCCGGCAGCCAGGGCTCCTTAGGTTCGATGCCGTCACGCATGTTCCGAGCCGCCAGCAGCAGCTTCCGGCGCAGATAGATCATGTGGTAGTCCATGGCGACCAGGTGCTCCAGCTCTCGCTTGGCAACGGGGCCCCACTGGTTCTCCATCATGGCAATGTCCTGGAGCGGGAAGGTCTTGATCCCGGAGTAGAGGTGGTTCTTCTGCCCCAGGCGGTCAACCTCGTAGTCATTGAAGACGTTGGCCTTGGTCTTCCAGGTGCCGGGGATCATCTCTGGGTAGGCGTAGCCGCCTTGCTTGTAGTAGACGATGTCGTCCGCGGTCATCGGCTGACGCGCCCAGCGCAGGCGGAAGAACATCATGCTCTCGTTGTCGATCGGCACACGGAAGTTGCCGGCGAAGTGGTCCGGACGAATGATGCCGGGCGGGCAGTAGACGGGCATCAGGAAGCGCAAAATCACGTTAGCCTGCTCGCGGCCGTCGGCGCGCGTTACGCGTGAGATGGCGTACATGGCGCCATCGATGTCCTCCAGGGTGTCCTTGGCACGACGGTCGTCCTTCTTGAAGCGGCGGTTGCCCACGGCGAACGGGAAGGGCTCGCCGGCGGCCACGGGGCCAGCCAACGTGTTGCGCGGGCCGGTGCCGGTAAGCGGACTGGGGTTGTCCTGGAACTGGAACTGCGGATTGCTGGCGTTGTTGTCCAGTGTGCTGTGGAGGAAGGGAACGTGGCTCGGGTCGAAGTCACCCTCGGTGGCCTGGAGCCAGTTGCACTCGAGCTGGAACTTGGTCACGTAAGTGTTGCTGGCCGCGACCCGGGCGAAGTCGAAGTCCGGGAACGGAGGCTGCTTGTCCTTTGGACCCATGTAAGCGAAGACCATGCCTGCAGCCTCGCGGCAGGGGTAGGCGGTGATCTTCACTTTGTGCTTGAACGTGTCTCCTTCAGGTGTGTTCGGCAGATCGGCACAGTCGCCGTTGATGTCGAATTTCCAGCCGTGGTAGACGCAGCGCAGGCCGCATTCCTCGTTGCGCGCGAAAAACATGGGGGCACCGCGATGTGGACAAAACGCATCCATGAGGCCCACACGTCCCTCCGAGTCTCGGAAGGCGATGAGGTCCTCGTTCATGATCTTGAGCTTTACAGGGATGCAGTCCGGACCGGGCAGCTCATCCGAGAGTGCAACCGGAAGCCAGAAGCGCCTGAACAGCTCACCCATCGGCGCGCCCGGGTTCGTATTCGTGACTAGCTCGTTGTCGTCTTTCGGTAGCATCAGCAGCTTCCTCCTCGCCGGGTTCATGGCGACGCGCTATGACGAACGCTGCCGCCAGCATTGACTCTACGCACGCAGAAATGGCCGGCACTAATGCCATTCGGCCTGTTTTCGCCGCAACCGGTGTAAGGGGCTGTTGGTGCTGCCCCGTCGCGACAGCCGCCGGCGCTTCTATAATCCCGTCAGCGCGGGGTCGCCAGCGGTTGGCGGCTCAATCTCGGCTGCGCAGGCCAAAGCCAGGGAGAGAAGAAATGCGATACGGCGCCAGCTTCCCGGTCGCCGACTGGGGCGACCCGATAGCGCTGCGGGACTACGCGCAGACCATGGATGGCGCCGGGATGGACTACGTCTCGCTCTCGACGCACGTGCTCAGCATGCCGGAGGGTAGCCTGCCGAACGAGCCGCCACACCACTACGTGGGGCCCTATCGCGAGCCGATGGTGCTGTTCTCCTACCTGGCCGGCCTGACGCAGCGCATCAAGTTCCGGACGGCGGTGCTGATCCTGCCGCTTTACCCGACAGCATTGCTGGCCAGGCTTGCGGGCGACGTCGCAATCATCACAGCCGGCCGCCTGGAGCTCGGCGTCGGCATCAGCTGGAACCCGCGGGAGTACGAGGCGCTGGGGCAGGACGTGCACGTGCGCGGCAAGCGTATGGTGGAGCAGATAGCCCTGCTGCGGAAGCTGTGGACGGAGCCTCACGTGACCTTCGAGGGGCGCTGGCACAATCTGGACGGCATCGGACTGGGCCAGCTGCCGCCCCGAATACCGATTCTGATCGGAGCCGGCATCGATGAGTACCTGTTGCGCCGTGTCGCGCGCATCGGCGACGGCTGGATACCGCTCACGGACCCGGTGGAGCCGCTGAGCAGGCTGCGACGCTACCTGGAGGAGGAGGGGCGCGACCCTTCCACTTTCCAGGTCAGCGGGCGTCTAATGGCAGGCGAGTACGACCCCAAGGGCTGGGTAGAGCACGTCAGGCGCCTGCACGAGGCCGGGATCAACGACATGGAAATGTTTCCGGGCCGCGGGCTGGTGGGCCCGGCGGCGGCCGAGCGATTGCTGGAGGCGCGCAAGGTGCTGATGGAGGAGTTCGGCTAGAACCTAGGCCTCGGCGAGGTGAACAACCTCGTAGCGCGTGACGGTAAGGGGTTTCAGGTCGCTGCCGCCGCTCTCTTCGATCGCTGATTCGAGCATGTCCTGCTTCATCAGGGCGTCGCTGGTCGCGACGTGCAGGCCCGCGTAGTGAGTAGGCTTGTCGAGGTCCTGGAGCAGACGGCTGCCCAGCATGTCCTCGATGGCGTGGAAGGCTGCGTTCCAGCGGTTGACGAAGCTCGGCGCGGTTGCCGGATCGACCTGCCAGTCGACGATGGCGACGACCGCCGCCGGCGTCATCGAGCCTCGGGCTGTGGCGACGTCGTAGTGCTGCACGGGGAAGTCCGCGACGCCTGCCTGCTCACGGGTGAGCCACATTGCGACGCTCGCCAATATGGCGGGGTCCTCGATGGACCTGAGGAGCATGGCCCAGCGGAAGCCCTGCGCCGTCCGCATGCTTGTGTGCTGGGATTCTGTCTGCGACAAGAAGGCAGGTTGTTGCCCTTCGGGAATCGTGACCTCGCTCCTCGATACGTACATGACTATTGCTCCAGGACGTAGGCGAAGATCAGCGGCGCGACGATGGTGGCGTCGGATTCAATCACGAATCGCGGCGTATCGACTGCCAGCTTGCCCCAGGTGATCTTCTCGTTGGGCACGGCGCCGCTGTAGGACCCGTAGGACGTCGTGCTGTCCGAGATCTGGCAAAAGTAGCCCCAGAGGCGGCACTCCTGGTGCAGGTCCTGCTGGATCAGAGGCACGACGCAGATCGGGAAGTCCCCGGCGATGCCGCCGCCGATCTGGAAGAAGCCCAACGACTGCTCCTGCGTGTTGGCCTCATACCACTCGACCAGGCTGCCCATCAGCTCCAGGCCGGACTTGACGCAGCCGTAGTCGACCTCGCCGCGGATCGCGGCCGCTACGAAGACGTTCCCCATGGTCGAGTCTTCCCAGCCTGGCGCGAAGATCGGCAGCTTGCGTTGGCAGGCGGCGACTACCCAGGAGTCGAGGGGGTCGATTTCGTACAGCTCTTCGAGGTCGCCGCTATCGAGCAGCTGGTAGGTGTACTCGTAAGGGAAGTAGCGCTTGCCTTCCTGGGACGCTTTGCGCCAGAGGTCGAGCATGCGCCTCTCGATACGGCGCATCGCTTCTTCCTCCGGGATGCAGGTGTCGGTGACGCGGTTCATGCCGGAGTTGAGCAGCTCGAGCTCTTCCTGGTCGGAAAGATTGCGGTAGTTGGGCACGCGCTTGTAGTGGGTGTGCGCCACCAGGTTAAAGACGTCCTCTTCCAGATTTGCGCCGGTGGAGCAGATACCGTGCACCTTGCCCTGGCGGATCATCTCGGCCAAGGAGAGGCCCAGCTCAGCGGTGCTCATGGCGCCGGCCAGCGTGACCAGCATCTTGCCGCCTCCTGCCAGGTGGTCGACGTAAGCCTGAGAGGCGTCGATGACCACAGCGGCGTTGAAATGGCGGTAGTGGTGAGTCAGGAAGTCTTTTATTGCCGCCATGTCCCGGCCTGCCCCCCTCGTTGTGGTATTCAGTCGGCGGGAATCTCTGCGTTGTGCAATCGCATCTTAGCCCGAGCGACGCGCACGGGACACGGGCAGCAACGGCAGGTCGCCTGTTGCGTTAGACGGGCAGGAGGTCGCCGTCCGCCGGCGCCGCCACCTCAAAGGCGTTCACGACGCCCGCCAGCATGGCGTAGTAGCCGACCACGGCGGTCATCTCTACCAGCCACGGGATGCCGAAGCGGTCCTTGAGGGCGTCAAAGGCGGCCTGGTCGACGCGGTTGTTGCGGAACAGCTGCCGGACGTAGGTGACGATCTCAGCTTCGTGCGGAAGCAGTGCTGATAGGTCGCGGCGCTCTTTGACGACAGCGATTGCTTCTTCGCG
This sequence comes from uncultured Dehalococcoidia bacterium, assembly GCA_964572535.1. Lineage (GTDB taxonomy): Bacteria > Chloroflexota > Dehalococcoidia > DSTF01 > WHTK01 > WHTK01. The sequence goes on along the minus strand of CAZNHI010000135.1, from coordinate 76 downwards.
GAGGCCGGCGCGACGTCCGGCGCCGACCTGGGCAGCCCAGACGTAGAGGCAGTCCTTTTCGCGCGCGGCGGTGATG
>CAZNHI010000134.1:0-6530 GCA_964572535.1 uncultured Dehalococcoidia bacterium | reverse complement strand
GTCACGCGCACGCCCTCGGCCTTGGCCCGGCGTACGAGCTCGACTGCGCCCGCCGTGCTCAGGTGGGCGATGTGCACGTGCGCCCCGGTCTGCCGCGCCAGCGCGATATCGCGCGACACCATGTTCTCTTCCGAGGCCGCCGGGATGCCCATGAGGCCCAGCCGCGTCGAGACCCAGCCCTCGTGCATCACGCCGCCCGCCAGCTGCGGGTCCTCGCAATGGTCAATGATCGGCAGATCGAAGGTTGAGGCGTATTCGAGCGCGCGGCGCATGATCGCCGCGTCTGCCACGGGGTTGCCATCGTCGCTGAAGGCGATGCAGCCTGCGTCCGCCAGCTCTCCCAGCTCCGCCAGGAGCTTGCCCGCACGACCCCTGGTCACCGCGCCGATCGGCAGCACCCGCACGGCGCCAACCTCCGCGGCACGTCGCAGCACGTATTCGACCGCCGCGCGCGAGTCCAGGGCCGGCTCCGTGTTGGGCATGGCGCAGACCGTGGTGAAACCGCCGCGCGCCGCCGCCCTCGTCCCGGTCTCGATGTCCTCTTTGTATTCGAACCCCGGCTCGCGCAGGTGCGTGTGCAGGTCTACGAAGCCCGGCGCCACGATGAGGCCCTTCGCGTCGAGAACCTTCGCGCCGCCAGGCTCGAGCTTTGACCCCACCTCGACTACGACCCCGTCCTCGATCAGCACGTCGCCCACCAGGTCGCCGCCATTGGCCGGGTCGAGTACGCGTCCGCCGTGGATCAGCAGCCTGGTCATTACTTGCTGCCCTTCATCAGGTAGAGCAGCGCCATGCGCACCGCGACGCCGTTTTGCACCTGCTCTTCGATCATCGAACTCGCCCCGTGCGCCAGGGCCGCCGAGATTTCGACGCCCTCGTTCATCGGGCCAGGGTGCAGCACCGGCGCGCCGGGGTTGGCCTTCGCCATGCGCGCCTCGTTCACCTGGTACAGCCGCGAGTACTCCCGCAGACTCGGCAGTAGCCCGCCGGACATGCGCTCCTGCTGCAATCGCAGAGTCATCACCGCGTCCGCCCCGCACACTGCCTTGTCCAGGTTTGTCTCAACCGTGACGTTGGGCATGGCGCCGCGTCCTGAGCCTGTCGAAGGGTTGCCTTCGTTCGGCTTTCCCAGTCCTGCCGGCAGCAGCGTCGGCGGCGCGCAGACCACGATCTCGGCGCCGAGCTTGCTCAGGCCCCAGATGTCGCTGCGCGCGACGCGGCTGTGCGCGATATCGCCGACGATGACGATGCGTTTGCCGCGTAGGTCCCCGACCTTGCTGCGCAGCGTGTAGAGGTCCAGCAGGCCCTGCGTCGGGTGGGCGTGCCAGCCGTCGCCGGCGTTGATTACGCGCGCTTCCGTGTGCTCCGCCGCCAGGTAGGGGGCGCCGGACATCGCGTGGCGCATCACCAGCACCTGCGCGCCAATCGCCTGCAGGGTACGCACCGTGTCGATCAGCGACTCGCCCTTCTCGACGCTCGACCCGGACGCGGTCACGTTGATCACGTCCGCGCCCAGCACCTTGCCCGCGAGCTCGAACGAGGCACGCGTCCGCGTCGACGCTTCGTAGAACAGCGTCACGATCGTGGTGCCTCGCAGTGCCGGTGCCCGCGGTACGTCGCGTGCCAGCACCTCTTTCATCGCCGCCGTCGTTTCGAGTACCAGCTCGATCTCGTCCGCGCTGAAGTCATCGAGGTCCAGCACGTGGCGGCGGCGCCAGGTTCGCTCTTGGTTGGGCAGCGGCGCCTCGGTGACCGCTTGCGGCAGCGTAGATCTCGTTGGTTCGGAGGTGCGTGGCGAAGTCATGACTACTCCTCCTGCCTGCCGTTGGCTGTGTCTGCCGGCATGATGGCGACCTCGTCGCGGCCGTCGGTTTCGGACAGGCGCACGCGGATGTCGTCACCGCGCGCCGTGGGTACGTTCTTGCCGACGTAGTCCGGCCGGATCGGCACCTCGCGATGCCCGCGGTCTATCAGCACCGCGAGCTGGATGCGTTGCGGGCGGCCGATATCGATGATCGCGTCCAGCGCCGCCCGTACCGAACGTCCGGTGAACAGCACGTCGTCTACCAGCACCAAGCGCTTGCCGCTGACGTCCTGCGGCAGCTCCCCCGGCGCCAGTTGCACCGATGTGCCGCGCGTCGAGAGGTCGTCGCGGTAGAGGCCGATGTCCAGCGCCCCGACCGGCACCGCCTCGCCCTCGATCTGCTCGATCGCCGCGGCGAGACGCCGCGCCAGCGGCACGCCGCGCGTGTGCATGCCGAGCAGCACCAGGTCGTGAGAGCCCTTGTGCGCCTCCAGGATCTCGTGCGCGATCCGCACGATCGCGCGCCGCAGGTCCTCAGCCGTCATGAGGACGCGCTCAGACATAAAAAACGACCTCCCGATCTCTCAGATCAGAAGGCCTCGAAGGTTTGTCTTGGGTATGCGTATACGCGCGCGTATTCACTGCCGTCTCCTTTCCGGCCTCTCGGGACCGGTCTTAAAGGTCAGGTCTCGATTAGTGTAGCAGCCCCACCCTGCTTGCGGAAGGCGAAATATCCCTAAGTTCCGCCGAGAAACGACTCCGCTGCCACGTAGTAAACGATCGTCTCGCTGTCCGGCGACCAGATCGCTCCGCCGTAGGCCATGCCGGCCGGCGCAGGACCATAGTCTCGTATCAGGCGCCCCAGGTTGTCATAGACACGCAGCGTGTCTCCCAGTACTGCAACCTTCAATCCATCAGGCGCCGGCTCAGCCGACGCGCGCGGCTCGAGTCCCTCGGTCAGCGACGACCACCGCCCGGAGTCGATGTCGATCAGGAGTACGCGTGATTCAGTGGGCCCGCATTGTGAGCAGTTGTAGATTCCCGCAATCAAGTGCTTGTCACTGAGCCATGTCAGCGTTCCGGCGACATCGGTATCGCATTGGAGCAGCACCCGTGTCTCGCTGTTGCGTTCGTCGCGCAGATTCAGGCGATACGGCAAGCCCGCACAGGACGGGTCACGAGGAGTCCCTGGCTCTCTGGTCTCGAAGTAGGCAGTGTAGCGTCCGCTGGGCGAAGAGACCTCGGGCGGAGCGTATGGCGGCACGAGACCGCTGATTGTGCCCAGCTCACGCGCCCCATTGCCCGGGTCAATCAAAATGCTGCTCGGCTCCATACCGGCCATGAACCTCTCGCTCTCCGGGGGCCAGAGGAAAGCGATGCTCGGCGGCAAGGAAGAGTTGAGACGCGACGCAGGCGGCGCGGTTCCAAGTTGCCAAGCCTCGCCGGTTTGCGTGTTGTAGAGGCCAAGGTAATTCCCCGGCCCTTGGGGTCCTGCGGCGTCGTAGTAGGCGAACACGACGCGAGGGTCTCGAGGTTCTACTCGGTCGCGACCCTCCGCCCGCCAGGTCATCCCTAGCGATTCACGAAGGAAGACGGCGGCGCCGCTCTCGAGAGGAATAAAGTAGCGGTCCTCGTGCACTCCCCGTTCATAGCCGCTGCTTCCGAGGAGCATGTCACCGCCTGGCAACCACTCGAAGCCACCCAGGTCTGGCAGGCCTTCCGCCTCACCTATTGCACGCAGCCCCTCCAACCGCCGGCTCCGACCGTCCACGTCGACCACGTAGGCTTCGCGCAGCAGAAAAGGCGGCCTGGATGGGTCAGCGATGCCCTGATTGTAGAAGACATGCACGAGCAGCTTGTCGCCGCCAGGATTCTGTCCCATGGCAACACCGGGGGCAGCGCCCCCGAGCGGTCCTCGTTCACAGTTCGTGCAGCCGCTATGTGGCAGGGGGTCGAAGGTGTCCTGCAAGAGGCCCGTCCTGGTATCCACGGTCGACGTTACTTCCCAAAGCGCCGTCACTGTCCCCAGCGTCGAAGGCAGCCTGCGCTGCGTTTGGGCTTGCAACTTCAGACCGTCCTCGTCCCAGCTGAACCCGCGCACCCACCGCCTCGTCGCCAAAAGCTCATGCTCCGGCTCACCCGCCTCTGCGATGTAGACCCGCCAGACGGGTGACTCCTCGCCGCCGAACGTCCCAGCGAACGGGTTCTCCACCTCCGTCGCAGCATCGAAGTCGAAGATGTCCGGCACCGGCGCCCAACGCACGGGCACGTGCTCCAGCTCCAGCGGCGGCAGCGGCGAGACGGTCGGCGTTAGCGGCAGTTCGACGACGCTCGCTGGTCCGTCAGGGGCCTCTTTGGACAGGACGAAGCCCGCGGCGACCATCAAGGCGGCGACGAGCACCGCCAGGACTGCGAGCTGCGTGCGGGGAGCAATCATGGACTTCCTTCGCTTCCGATCTTAGCTTACTGCCAGCACCCGCGCTGTGTTAGCCAGGCTAAGGCCACCATGGCCAGCCTTCAGGACCTACGACGAAGACCACCGACGAGCTGTCAGGTGACCAGGCGAGGCCTTCGAACTTGAACCCCTCGGGTGGCCGGCCAAAGTCCTTGATCAGGCGCCCCTCCGTGTCAAAGACCCGCAGCGTATCGCCGTCGACCAGCACCTTCGACCCATCAGGCGATGCGCGGAACCTCGCTCTGGTTTCCAACCCATCCGTAAGCGACTTCGCCTCACCGGTCACAACATCGATCAAGAGGAGATTGCTACTGCCGCCACCACACGCCCAGCAAGTCCCGATGCTGGCCACCAACTGCCTCTCGTTCAGCCAGGTCACCCCGCCTGGGTGACCACCCTGGCATTGCAGCAGGGTCTTCGTCTGACCGCCACTCACATCCCTGAGCCTCAGGTTGAACGGGAGGCCCTCGCACTCCGGTGTCGCTCGCCAGCCCGCGGGCGGGTCAATTTGGACGGACGCCACGTACCGGCCATCTGGCGACAACGCCTCCCACGGCGGTGTGGACGGCGGCCGGATATCATCGAGCGAGCCTTTCTGCCGTTCCCCGGTCGTGGCATCGACGATCTCGCCACCGATGAGAAATTGGCTGGAGCCGGAGGGCCACATGACTACGTAAGACGAACCTCCTGGCCCAAGGAGGCGCACCGTCCCGGTCTCCGAGTCGTAGACGCCTGCGTACGCGTCCCGTGCTCCCGGGGACGGATTGATTACGATGAACGCCGCGCGACTCCCCGAACCTGAAACTCCAGCCTGAGTACCCTCGACGGCAACGCCTATAGGCTTCGGCACAAGTACGACTTCGCCGTCCCCAGTGGGGATGAAGTAGGCTTCTCCCTGGGCCAACTGGACTGCTCCCCGTTGGCCGAGGATCGCCTTGCCGTTGGGGAACCAGGTGACTCCCGAGAGGTCCGCAATCCCTTCGAGCTTTCGGCCCTCGCCCCGCTCGTCGACTATGTAGACCGCCTGGATGTGGTAGACGCGACTGGTCAACGGCGGCGATGGAGGGCTGCTCGTCCTGTAAACCACGAGGACCTGGCTACCACCCGCAAGGCCGCTGGCTGAACTGCGGGCTCCGAAATCGGACTCTGGTGGTGGGTTCAACGTCCATTTCGGGATCGCGTCAAGAGTATCGACTGCGTCGCCTTGCGGGCTGATCGTTGTGCTGCCGTGCCACACGAAGGTCAGCTCGCCGTCGGGCAGCTTCGATGGCGCAGTCCGCTTCGTCTGGAATCCGAGCACGACGCCGTCCTGCTCCCAGCCCAGAGAGAGAATCTCGCGCTTGGTCGCGTAGACCTGCCGCGATTCGCCGCTTAGTCCCGCAATGTAGACGCCCCTCAGAGCCGCCGACGCGTCCTCCAGCTCCCGCGCGTTGCTGAAGTCGATCAGCTGACCAACCGGCGTCCAGCGCACCGGCAGCCGCTTGATGCCCAGGCTCTCTTCGAGCGTCGAGGTTGCGTTTGACCGGGGCGCGCTGGGCGTCGGTTCGGCCAATCGGTCGACCTGGGGCGACCGTGGATCACTGGCGTCGCGGGCTGCGAGCAGGACGATTGCAGCTATAGCAAAGAGGACGAGGCCTCCCAGCACTACAGTAAGGACGTTCTTTAGCAATGCGGGTCGCGCGATCACACTGTCTTCATCCTAAACCGCATCGCGAACGATTTCACGCATAACCGCGGCGGTGGCCTGAGCCCCGGTGACGCGCTACGCTGCGAAGACACCCCTGCGCAGAGAGAGGACGCTATGCCCGTCAATATCGCCGACATTCGCGCCATCGTCGAGGCACAGGAGCGCTGGCGTGGCCGCGAGACGATCAACCTGATCGCCAGCGAGAACGCCCAGAGCGCGGCCGTCCGCTCCATCCAGGACTCAGATTTTATGGCGCGCTACGCCGAGGGCCACCCCAACAAGCCCGGCGAGGTGCTGCGCTACTACCAGGGCACTCAGTACATCGACCAGATCGAGACGATGGCGCGCGAGGAGCTGCTGGCGCTGACGAAGGCCCGCCAGGCAGACGTGCGCCCGATCTCCGGCAACGCCGCCAACACGGCGATCGCGCTCGGCTACCTGCGTGGCGGCGACGCCATCATCGTCAACTCCACACCGGCCGGGGGGCACATCAGCCACAACACGATCGGCGTCTTCGGGCGTCGTATCCAAAATCGCGGCGCCTCGCTCAATCTGGACAACGAGAAGCACATCCCGCTGCACTT
>CAZNHI010000133.1:0-6550 GCA_964572535.1 uncultured Dehalococcoidia bacterium | reverse complement strand
CGACCGCGGCACGCTGGACCTGCTGCAGCACGTGGCGCGCAACCTGCAGGGCGCCCGCCTCGTCATCGTGGGGACGTACCGCGACGTGGAGGTCGACCGCTCGCACCCGCTGTCGAGCGCCGTCGCTGAGCTGCGGCGCTCCGGCAGCTTCCTGCGCCTGCCTCTGCGAGGCCTCACGGTAGACGAGGTCCACCGCATGTATCAGGCGATGCGGGGGTATGAGGTGCCCTGGGGCCAGGCTGAGCTGGTGCATCGCCAGACGGAGGGCAACCCTCTGTTCGTGCAGGAAGTGCTGCGCAACCTGGTTGAAGAGGGCATCGTCGTGCGCGAGCAGGGGACATACGTGGTCCGTGGGGACGCGACCGCCATTCCCGAAGGGCTGCGTGACGTCATCGGCAGGCGCCTCAGCCACCTGGACAACAAGACGAACACGGTGCTCTCCGTCGCTTCGGTCATCGGGCGCGACTTCCGCCTCGACGTGCTGCAAAAGGTAGCGGGCCTGGGTGAAGAAGACCTCTATGCGGCGCTGGAGGAGGCCTCAGAGCGCGCCATCGTCGAGCAGCTCAAGACTCCGTCCGGAGTGGCTTTCCGCTTCACCCACGCCATGTTCCGCACGCTGCTTTACGAAGAAATCTTCGCGCCGCGGCGCATCCGCCTGCATCAGCAGGTCGGCCATGCGCTGGAGGAGGTCCACGCGCGCCGACTCGAAGAACACGCATCAGAGCTGGCCGAGCACTTCACCCAAAGCACAGAGGCCGCCGACCTGGAGAAGGCGGTGCGTTACGCCGAGCTGGCCGCGCAGCGCGCGATAGGGGTTTATGCCTACGGCGAGGCTGTTCGCCACTACGAACAGGCTCTACGGGCGCAGGAGGTGCTCGATCCTGACGACAAGGCGAAGCGCTGCGACTTGCTGCTTTCTTTGACAGAGGCCTTAATCCCCGCTGGGGAGCCTCTACGCGCCGTCGAAGTGGTTGCGGAAGAGGCATTCGTTCTCGCGGCAAGCTCTCCCAGCGTGGCCATCAGGGCCGCTCGTCTGGCGGACTTCGCCATGCACGCTTTCGGCGGGCAAACCTTCCGTGCAAGCCCGCTCTTTCTGCGCTGGGCGCAGCGCCTGGATAGCCTCGCGCAGCCAGGCACGGCGGAGCGAGCGCTGGCGGACTTCGCAATGTCGGCGCCTCACTACGCCGCTGGACGCTACGGGCAGGGTCGCACTCTTGTGCGTTCGGCACTGGCCTTGGCGCGCGAACTTGGCGATTCGGATGTTCTTGCCCGCATAGCTCCTGGCTTCGCGATTCAGAATTGGTCGCCAGGGGACTGGCATGAAGTGCTCAATCTAGCGCAAGAGGTTTTTCCGCTTCTCAGAGGCAGCAATAGCGTTTCGGTGATCGACTACTCGAGTCTAGTCGCGTTCCAGACTTATCTCTGTCACGGCGAGCGCAAACGAGTCGACGAGGTTCTGGCCCTGGTTTCGGCCGCAAGTGCGCGCACGCGCCACCCAGTGCTGGTTCGACGGGCGCTCATGTTCGAAGGCTTCCTTGCTTACGTCGAAGGCAGGCTGGAAACCGCTCTCGACACCAGCGAACGGATAGTAGCGCAGGGAGAAGAGAGCGGTGGCAGCGTGGCCGCGACTTGGGAATCGACAATCGTCGCCCTCTGGCCCCTCCTGTCCCTTGGAAGAGCCGACGAAGCTCTTGCTCTGCTTGACCAGTCGGGGAGTACTGCGGAAGTCCAGGCGCTTCCAGGACTTCGAGCACTCCGTCCCCTCCTCCTTGCATCCGCCGGCCGAATCGAAGAAGCAAAGACCCAACTGGCGCTGCTTGTGGAGGAGCGCGTGAGCGACGAGGGCGACGAGACCCCAGCTCCCGTGATCATCGCACTTCTCGAAGCCGCGGTCCTCGCAAACGACAAGCAAACGGCGGCGACGCTCGTGGACTTGCTTCGGGAGCTGCCGCCTATGGCCTATGGCGGAATCCCTAATCAAAGTAGTCCCCAGCGCCACCTCGGCGCGGCTGCCGCCCTGCTTGGCAAGCCAGACGAGGCGCGCAATTATTACGCGCAGGCGCTTGAGGTCTGCGAGAAGCTCCGCTTCCGGCCTGAGATCGCGCTCATCCGCCTCGACCTGGCGGAGCTGCTGCTCGACCATCCTTCCCTCGGGGAAGGACGCGACGCCGCGATCGACCACCTGGACTTCGCGATTGGGGAGCTTACGGAGATGAAGATGCAGCCGGCGCTAGAGCGTGCGCTGCGGCACCGAGGGCTGCTGAAGGCCTAAGTAGCCTGGTCGACGATTACGATCTCCCGCGCCAGCATCGCCGGGATCGGCTGCACGAACACCTTCTCTGAATCTATCGACGCCGCTGAGGTGGGCGGCTCTGTGCGCAGACGGCCGAGGCCGTGCGGCACCGCCTCCAGGCTCTCGAACCAGGCCTGGGGCACACCGTCGAAGGACGGCGGGCTGTCGCCGGCGTAGCTCTCGGGCAGCGCGTGGTTCTGGATGTAGCGCACCATGCCCTTGAGGTCGTTGACCACCAGCGGCGCGTGAATCTCGCGCCAGTGCGTCTGAAACTGCTCGACCGTGAGCTGCGGTAGGCGCGTCAGGAAGCCCGAGTACTTGACCAACGCAGCTCGCTCGCGCGGCGACGCGTAGGCGCCGATGATCGGCACCTCGGTCGCCAGCAGGCGCGCGCCGCCGCCGATGAAGTTCGCGGCGTCCACCACCACCGCCCGCCACTCCGGGCTGGCCAACGCGGAGGCATACGCATCCATGTCGTCGAACCAGGCCTCGGCCATCCCGTCGTAGGCCTGCGGGTAATCGACGTAGACCTCTGGTAGCGAGTGCGATTGCACGTAGCGCCGCATGCCCGGCACCTGCGCGATCATCGGGGCGTGCACGTTCAGCCAGTAAGACTGGAAGTCCTGCACAGACATCCCCTGCTTGCGGTTGATCATCCCGACCAGCTTGATCATCGTGTCTCTCCCTGGCTAGCGAGCCGGCGGCCTGTACTCCTCGATGCGTTCCGGTTGCCACTCGTCCCACTCGCGCTGCTCAAAGTACCAGACGCCATCGACCTTCACGCACACGTCTCGATAGAAGCCCTGCAGCCGCACCACGCTCGGCCCGTTCGCGTCGGGCCGGTAGATGTGGGTGCTGTAGCAGCGCAGCCGGCAACGGTTCGCGTCGCCCTCTTCGAACAGGAGCTGCGTGTTGTGATGCCTGTTGCCCGGAGCCATCGGCGTCACCAGATCGCGCACGTGGCCGGCCAGCGCCTGCCGCCCGCGATACGGCACGCCCCGCTCGATAAAGGCGCCATCCGGCGTGAACAGCGACGCGTAGGTTTCGTAGTCGCCCGTATCCAACGCCCAGGCGTAGCGCGCGTACAGGTCCTGGATCGCGAACCGGTCTTCGGAGAGAGTGCTGTTCACCTTCAAGCCTCCAGGACGCCGCTAACTCTCGCAGCCTATACACCTTCTCAGGTAGCCAGTTTATTCGCCCGGTAATCCAGAGTTCGCGACAATCAGCCGAATATATAGATATGCCGATCTTCAAACGCAACCAGGTACGCTCCGGCAGGATCGAAGTGCTCGCAGCTCACGTCAAGGAGATGCGCAGGATCGCCGCGGAGGATCCCCAGGGCGCCAGCGCGCTGGAGTCTTTTCTCATGGAGGATGGCACCTGGGAGGGCCAGGCATTCGAGGCCACCGAGAAGGCGCCCCCGCAGAAAATGCCCCCGGGCAAGCAGCCCGCAGCCGCCGCGTCCCAGGGCAGCGTGGTCACCGGGCAGACCCAGCCTCTCAGCGAGGACGAAGCCATGCTCGAGGCCGAGCTGCAGCGCTACCTCTCGCGCATCGCAGAGGAAGCCGCCCCGGACGCGGACTCAACCTACGGCGGCGATGACCACGACTACGGCCGTTAGCTCACGCTAGCGCCAGAGCTGCTTGCTCGCCAGCGCCGCCCCATCTGAAAGCGCCCGCAGCTTCGCCCAGCCCACCTCCGGGTAAGACCGCCCGCCGACGCCGCAATCGACGCCTGCGATGATGTTCTCTTTGCCGAACATGCCTGCCCAGCGCACGAGGCGGTCCGCCACCAGCTCCGGCGGCTCAATGGTCGTTGTCTTGTGGGCGATCACGCCCGGGATGAATATCTTGCCATCCGCCAGCTTGTGGTGTTCCCAAACCTTGTAGTCCAGCTCGTGCTGCACGTCCGCCGCCTCGATTGAGTACGCGCCTGCCTTCACCTTGAGCATCAGATCGATCACGTACTGAAACGGGATGTCGGTGGTGTGCGGCGTGTGCCAGCTGCCCCAGCAGGTGTGGTAGCGCACCCTATCCTCCGGGATGCCCTCCAGCGCCCAGTTCGTCGCCTCGATGCGTATGTCCTCCTGGCGCCGGTACTCGTCGTAGCCCGGATCCGGCTCGATCATGCCGTAGCGGTCGCAAAGGCCCGGGTCGTCGATCTGCAGCACGAGGCCCGCATCGACAACCGCCTTGAAGTCGTTCTTGACGATCTCCGCCAGCGCGAAAACGTACTCTTCCTCGGTCTTGTAATACTCATTCCAGACGAAGTGGTCCAACCAGCCCGGCCCGAGGACAGGGAAGAAGTAATCCTCCGTACTCTGGCCCGCGGCTGTCAGCGCTTCCTTGATCGTGGCGATATCCTGCTTCATCAAGTCCGCCGGCAGGCCCTTCACCGGTCCCGTCATCACCGACTTCTCAGTGAACGGTGCGGAGACCACACCCGGCCGCGGCGTGTTGCCCAGGCGGTCGTACGCCTCGTAGAACTGCCTGAACTCCGGGCCGGTGCGCTCACGCTGGGTGCCGAGCGTGGAGGGCCACTCTCCCGGCTTCAGCGGCTTGGACTCGATGCCGGTGGCACGGCTCCCGTAGTACTTCTGATCGCGCGCCTTCCAGAACTCGCCGTCCGACATGATGTCGACCCCGGCTGTCCGCTGCTTCGCGATCATCTCGGCCACGCCCGCCTTAACCCCGGCATCGAACGCCGGCCGATCGTCACGCTCGCGCGCCTGCATGACCGCGTCACGATTCGTCGGGTCGGGCAGCCTGCCCGGGTGAGTCGTCAGGATTCTGTCGCTGCTTCGCTTCACGTCTTGCTCCTCAACACATACCGGGGAAACCGCCGTCGATCTGGCATTCTACGCTGAGCAGCCTTCCGTTAGCGCAAACGTCAGGCTAAAGCTATAAACTGCATCAGCGCTGTGGCGCGGGGGCAAACGCGATGGACTACTTCCCAGCTGAACGAGAGGCCAAGCGCCAGGTATTGCTGCAGGCAGTGCGAGACGTCGCGCCCGCCGTCGAGGCAGGCAGCGCGGAGGCCGAGCGCAACTGCACCCTGCCTATGTCCGTCGTCGATGCCATGCAGGCGGCCGGGCTCTTCCGCCTCAAGCTGCCGGCAGAATGCGGCGGCGCCGAAGCCGACCCCGTCACACAAATGGAGATCATCGAGGCGGTGAGCGCCATCTATCCCTCCGCCGGCTGGGTGCTTATGACCAACGCCACCGGCATTGGCAACGCGGGCGCCTTCCTCTCCGACAGCGCTGCTGCCGAGGTCTTCTCCGGCGGTCACGTGCCTCGCGCCGCAACCGTCGGCGGCGTCAGCAGCACCATCGAGCCCGTTGATGGCGGCTTTGTGCTCAATGGGCAGTGGCCCTTCTGCAGCGGTGTGCCCCACTCCGAGTGGATCTGCCTGGGCGCCCGCCTCTACAAGCAGGCCGGCGCCCAGCCCGACGTCTACACCTGCTTCGTGCGCACTAGGGACGTGAAGATTCACGACAACTGGCAGGTGGCTGGCCTGCGCGGCTCAGGCAGCAACGACGTCTCCGTCCAGAACCTCTTCGTGCCCGAGTCGTTCACCTGGCCTCGCTACGACCGTCTGCGCGGCATCCGCCGCCGCGGCGGCCCAATCTTCCTGCTCGGGCTGCCCGGCTCCGTCTCCAACGAGCACGCCTCCTTCGCCCTCGGCGTTGCCCGCCTGGCGCTCGACTTGATCGAGGACATCGCCATGACCAAGCGACGCGGCCGTGGCCCTGCTTCCGTGACGCTGGCCAGCCGCCAGGTCTTCCAGCGCTTCATCGGCGAGGCCGAGCTTCGTCTGCGTGCCGCCCGTCTCATGACCTTCGACGTGCACGAGCGCGCCTGGGAGATCGTTTGCGCAGACGCTGTGCCGGACCCGGCGCTGGAGGCCGAGATGCGCGCCTCCGCGGTCCTCTGCACCGAGGTTGCCGTCGACATTGCCACGCAGGCCTTCCGCTTCGGCGGCGGCGCGGCGCTGCACCTGGAGAACAAGCTGCAGATGTGCATGCGCGATGCCAACGCCGGCGCCCAGCATCTCGCAGTCAGCGACGTGGCCTACGAAAACCTGGGGCAGTTCTACCTGGACCTGCCGGAGGCCAACGCCTACTACTAGGCCGATCCCGTAGCTGCAGGTTCTTCAGACCTGCGCAGATCTAGGTCAGCCCCGCAGCGCCCTGTACACGCGCTCCGCCGTGACCGGCAGCTCGAACAGCCGCGCCCCTGAAGCGTCCGCCACCGCGTT
>CAZNHI010000132.1:0-6553 GCA_964572535.1 uncultured Dehalococcoidia bacterium | reverse complement strand
ATCCCCTGGGGCCAGGCAGTCAAGGAAGACGGCACCTTCAAGGCCATCGACGACCTCAAGGCGCTGTACGGCGGCAAGGGCGTCACGCCGGACAAGGACGTCATCGCCTACTGCCGCATCGGCGAGCGCTCTTCGCACAGCTGGTTCGTCCTCAAGCACCTCCTCGACTACGCGAACGTCAAGAACTACGACGGCTCCTGGACCGAGTGGGGCAGCATGGTCGGCGTCCCCGTCGAAAAGCCCTGACCCAGATGGAACAAAGGGCATAAGAGGAACAGAGGGAACATTCGCGAAGTGTTCCCTTTTGTTCCCTCTGTTCCCTCTGTTCCGGTTTCGGAGAAACTCGTGACTCAAGATTACGAATCCGTCCACCGGCTAGCCCTGCGACGAGCCCTCGTCGCGGGCGACCCCTCGCTCCTCCACCTGCACTTCGCGGCCGCCGTCCTCAACCGCTACCGCGAAGGCGCCGGCTTCTCGGTCATCCGCACCGACACCGTAGGCCGCGTGCGCAAGCAAGGCGGCTGGTCACTCGATTTCGGCATCGCGCCACAAGAGGACGCCGTCCACGTCCAGGCGGCCGACCTCCTGCGTCTCCCCGAAGCCGAGCGCGAGCACTGGGCCGAGCACGCCATCACGCTGCCCTCCAGCCGCATGTTCCTCTCCATGCGCCTCGCCCCCGGCTCCTGCTTCGACGACGGCGAGGTGCGCTCCTGGTAGTGACGCCCACCGGCACCGCAATGCCCGTTCTGGAGACAGAGCGGCTGCTGGTACGTCCCTTCGAAACCGCCGACCTCGAAGCCTGCCACCAGCTGCTCAACCTCGAGGCCTGGCACTACAATCGCCCGCCGGGCTGGACTCGCGGGTACATCGACTGGTCGATCGCCAGTTACGAGTGGCTCGCCGAGTTGCGCCAGCCGCCTTACGGCGACCGCGCCGTCGTCCTCAAGTCCTCCGGCGAGTTCGTTGGCTCCACTGGCTTCGTGCCTTCCTACGGCCCGTTCGACCGGCTACCCAGCTTCGGCAGCAATGCGGACGTCGATCTCTGCCGGGCCGAGTTCGGGCTGTACTGGGCAACGCGCAACGCGCACCTCAGGCTCGGCTACGCCAGCGAGGCCGCCCGCGCCCTCATCAATTACGCCTTCTCGTCGCTGCGCCTGAGCCGCATCATCGCCACCACGGACTACGACAACGTCGTCTCACAAGCGGTGATGCGCCACCTCGGCATGTCGATTGAGCGCAATCCTCGTCCTGAGCCCGTCTGGTTCCAGGTCATCGGCGTCCTGCACAATACCCAGCAATGACCCTCAGCCTGCCCCAATCGATGATCGACGACATGGTCGCCCACGCCCTCGCAGACCTACCTAACGAGTGCTGCGGCATCGTCCTCGGCAAAGATGGCGATGCAAGGAGTCTTTTCCGCGCACGAAACGCAGCCGCGAGTCCGTTCAAGTATGAATTACACGCGGAGGATCTGCTCACCTGCTGGAAAGAAGTGTGGGCCAACGATCTGGACTTTCTCGTCATTTACCATTCCCACGTTGCGAGTGGGGCCTATCCATCTCCAACGGATATTCGTCTCGCGCAGACTGACGATGACGCACCTATGGATTGGTACCCCGGCGCCTACTACGTCCTCATCTCACTCAAAGACCGCGCCAACCCCATAGTCCGCGCCTACCAGATTCACGCCGGCGAAGTCACAGAACACCCCCTCGTCGCCACCTAGCCCCATACCGGCGAAGTGCGCCGTAGGCATGTCGTTGCGAGCCATCCCGCCGCAGCGGGAGGCGAAGTGCATCCTGAGCCTGTCGAAGGGCAATCTCGGTCAGCACACCCGTCCCTGAAGCACGTCACTCGGGGTACAGACGCACCGAGGCGCCATTGCGAGCCAGAGCGCCGCAGCGGGAGGCGCGGCAATCTCGGGCGTCACGCCCTTGTCGCCCAAGTGCCCGCATCGTCATCGACAGACGGAGAGCCCAACCGAGACTGCTTCGTCGCTAGACGCTCCTCGCAATGGCAAGAGCCAGTCCCCCTCTCCTCGCAAGCATGTCCTGAGCAGGGTCGAAGGGGAGAAGGGCTATGGGTGAGGTAACCCATGCCCCGGCCTCCACGCCGGGGTGTAAGACCCGCACACGCCGCCGCATGCCCCGGCCTCCACGCCGGAGTGTTAGTTCGATACCCAATCTCGGTTCATGCCTAAGAGGTGATTTGCGATGAGGACCGGCAGCCCTCTGCTGTCATGCCAATGACTGACCTAGGCTACCGCCTCGTGACCGTGGGGCAGGTCCGCCCCCTTCACCAACAACACCGGCTCGCCCGCCTTCGCTTTGTCCAGCGCCGTGATGAACGCCTCTACGCAGTTCGCGTCGAAGTGCGTGCCCTTGCAACGCCGCAGCTCCGCGAACGCCTGCTCGTCGCTCACCGCCGTCTGGTACACCCGGCCTGACGTCATCGCGTCATACGCGTCCGCCACCGCAACGATGCGGGCGTGCAACGGAATCTTCTCTCCGGCCAGGCCCAGCGGGTAACCCGTGCCGTCCCAGCGCTCGTGGTGCAGGCGGATCGCCTCAGCGGCCGGCGCCAGCGCCTTCACCGACTGCGCGATCTCAAAGCCGCGGTCCACATGCTGCTTGATCACCTCGAACTCGTCCGGCGTCAGCCTGGCCGGTTTCGAGAGGATGCTATCGGGCACGCTGATCTTGCCCACGTCATGCATCTGCGCCCCCAGGGCCAGGTTGCGCAGCTCCAGCGTAGACAGGCTCATCTCCTTGCCGATCATCACCGCGAAGCTCGCGACCCGCCGTACGTGACCGTGCGTATACAGGTCCTTCCACTCGATCGCCTCTACCAGGTCTGCGATCGGCCTGGAGTAGCCCCTGCTCAGCTGCGCCACCGCGTCGCGCATCGAAAGCGCCTCGGCCAGCGCGTGGATGCTGCCCGCGCGCCTGATTTCCACGAACCAGGCTCCGAACAGGATCGGGAACGCCAGCCCGTACAGCCCGTGATACATCCACCACGAAATCTGCCAGTAGCGCCCGAAGGTCAGCGAGAGCTGTACCTCCATCAGCAGCACCACCAGGCAGACCATCGCCCATTGCGATGGCAGTCTCGCGAACAGGAACGCCTGGAAATAGCGCACCGCGCTCACGCCCAGCAGGGTCAGTGTCACGCCCGTGAACGCCAGCTGCAGGTTGCGGTCCTGGTACGGGATGAACGACGTCCAGCCCTCCGCTGCGAACGACAGGCCGATGTACAGGCCGATCGCTGCCGCCGTTGCGCCGAGAATCAGCGACCCGCGGCGCTTGACGAACTCTTCGACGCGTGCCGGCAGGCGGGCGCTGCTCAGAAAGATGAAGCCGGCTCCCGCAATTACGCTCAGCCAGCTGCTGATGCTCAGCTCTGAATACGCTTTGTCATGGAAGTGGCCGGGCGTCCCCAGTCCGTGCACCGCGAAGATCCCGGCAATGCTCAGGAAGCCGAGCCCCAGGAATAGGATGCGCGTCTCTCGCAGCGACTGCGTCAGCCCGATGATGAACGCGCAAGCGATAGCAGCCGCCAGCGTCACCGCAGAAACCGCGTAGAAGTGGAAGTTGTTCGTCCCGAAGGATCGGTCCCAGCTCGGCGCCACGAACAGCAGCACCAACAAAGCCGCCAACGGCGCGCCGAGCACGGCCGTCCACAAGACCCACCAGCGGGCACTCAAGTTCATCGAGCCGGGAACCTCGATTTGCTCACATCTCTATGTTCGGCAACGATTCAGGCGTTATTAAGCGCCTCGCCGGGATTGAGCTGACACTCAGGTGCCCGTGTTAGTGGTCGTGGTAGCCCGTGAACGCCTTCAACTCCGCCGCGAAACGCCGTAGCCGGGCCAGCACGCGCCCGTTGATCGAATCCGCAGGATACGACCCGTCCGAGGACCGCACTCCCGCCGGTACCCCGGTCAGAATCTCAACCGCTTCGTCCAGGCTCGCGATGGAGTGAATTCTGAAGCGTCCGGCCCGGACCGCCTCCACCACGTCCTCGCGCAGCATCAGGTGCTGCACGTTGCTCTCTGGGATTACCACGCCCTGCTCGCCCGTCAGTCCCCGGGCATTGCACACGTCAAAGAAGCCCTCGATCTTCTCGTTCGCCCCGCCGATCGCCTGCACCACGCCCTTCTGATCCATGGACCCGGTGATCGCCAGCGACTGCTTGATCGGCGCCTCCGCCAGCCGCGATAGCAGCGCGCACACCTCGGCCACCGTGGCGCTATCGCCTTCGATCATCCCGTAGCTCTGCTCGAACGAGATGCGACCGCTCAACGCCAGCGGCGAATCCGCGGCGTAGCGGTCCAGCAGGAAGCCCTGCAGCGTCAGCACCGCCTTCGTATGGATCGGCCCGCTGAGCAACGCTTCTCGCTGCAGGTCGATGACGCCCTCCTGGCCCACGCCCACCGTCGCCGTGATCCGTGAAGGCTGCCCAAACACGTCGTCGCCCACGTCGATAACGGACAACCCGTTCACCTGTCCGATCGCCTCGCCCTCGGTCTTGACCAAAATGATCTCGCGCTCGATGGCCTCGCGGACGTTCTGCTCCACGAGGTCGACGCGCGATTCACGTTTCGCCACCGTGTGCCGGATCTGCTCCGCCGTTACCACCTTCGCGCCCTCGCTGCGCGCCCAGTGCGACGACTCCCGCACGATGTCCGTTATGTCTCCAAATCGGATCGAAAGCTTGCTGTGGTCCTCCGCCATGCGCATGCCCTCCTCCACCACCCGCGCCACGGCGCCGCGGTCCAGCGGCAGCAGACCCTCGCGCTGCGTTACCGCGGCGATCAGCCCCGTGTACGCCGCCTCGTTCTCAGGCGTCCGGTCTATGCGGCTGTCGAAGTTCGCCTTCACCTTGAACAGCTCGCGGAACTCCGGGTCCAGCGTGTACAGGATCCGGTACACCTGCTCGCGGCAGATCGCCACCACCTTGCCCGTCCATGGGATCGGCTGTGGACGCACTGTCCGCGTCTCGATGTAGCCCAGCCGGTCGCCCATCTCCTCGATTGTGATCTGGCCGGTCCGGATCGTCCGCTTCAGCTCGCTCCACGAAAGCGGGTACTGCAGCATGTCGTCGAAGTCGAACACCAGGTAGCCGCCGTTGGCGCGGTGCAGCGAGCCGGCGCGGATCATCGTGAAGTCTGTCGTCACCGTCCCGAACGTCGCCTCTTTCTCGATGCGCCCCAGCAGCCGCTGTGGCGTAGGGTTGGACTCGAACACCACCGTGGCGCACTCCTCCGCGCTGCAATCGACCAGCAGGTTGACCTCGTACTTGCGGAACGGCGAACCCACCATCTGCGGCCCCGGCGGTACCAGCCCGGGGATCGGTGCCGCCACCGTGAATGACCGCAGGAACACCTCTATGTTGTCGATCATGTCGCGGCTCAGCTCGACCAAATACTGCAGCACATCCCCATGCTCCGAGTAGTCCTCGAAGAACCGGTTCACCAGCGTATCGACCACGTTGCGCGCCACCGTGCGTTGCAGTTCCGCCAGGCGCTTGACCGCTGCGGCCTCCTCGCTCTGTCCCACCCGCGCCAGCGGCCGCAGCGTCTCCATCAGCTCGTCTCGTCGGCGCAACAGATCGTCCCGCTGCGCCTGGCCCAGAGCCATGAACGCCTGGTCCTCCATCGGCTGGTCGCCGGCCAGCGGCACCAGGAAGAAGCCGGAGGGGTTGCCCTGCAGCTGAAAGCCCGCCAGGCGCGCGCGCTCCGCCAGGTCCGTGAACAGCACCGCGCGCTGTCGCTCCACCGACCCCACGATCTGCGCCCTGCGTGCCACGTAGTCGTCGGACTCGAAAGTGCGCGGGATCAGGTCGCGCGCCTCGGCGATCATGTCCGCCATCTGTTTGTCGAACACGCGGCCCTTGCCCGCCGGCATCCGGATCGCCCGCGGTTGATGCGGGTCGCTGAAGTTGTTCACGTACAGCCATTCGTCCGGCGGCGCCTTGTTCCCCGAGACGAGCTGCAGGTACTCCTGGATCGCCGTCGTCCGCCCCGTCCCCGGCTCCCCAGACACCACGACGTTGAACCCCTTGCTCTCGATCGACAGCCCGAACTTCAACGCCTCGATCGCGCGCTCCTGGCCGATCAGGCCAAAGTGCGGCTGCACCTCCGCCGTCGTCTCAAACGCAAACGACGCCGGGTCGCAGCTCGGTCTCAGCTCAGAAATCGGTACCTCAGCCACGCGCCCACCCACGATCTTTCTCAGGCATTACAGCATTATCGCCCCAACCCGCCGGAAACGCGCCTCTAGCCCTATTCACCGAGAGCAACACAGGGCGCTGCCTCACCTGTACCTGCCAAAGCCCTATACCGGGGTCGCGTGGGCGCAGCTCATGCGCGGGGGCCCGGGCGTGTCCCCCAGCCTTCCCGTTTCTTAGGGGGTGAGGGCGCAGCAGCGCGACAGCCATGCGCAACTAGCCTGGCAACGTGTAAGGGGTCCGCTTCCCTGCGACTCATCGGTCTGCCGCGATTGTCGAAGCAACCCGGGGTGCGGGCACGCGAACGACCGCCAGGCCCTCTACC
>CAZNHI010000131.1:0-6565 GCA_964572535.1 uncultured Dehalococcoidia bacterium | reverse complement strand
ATGATGCGGTCGGCGACGAGCCGGGGGTGCTCGACGACGTTGGTGGCGTGGCTGACGACGCCGGGCATGAGCAGCTTGCCGTCCGGGAGCTTGGTGTCTTGCCAGACGCGCCATTCGTGCTCGTGGCGGGCGTTGGCGGCTTCAAGGGAGTAGCAGCCGGCGTTGACCATGAGCATGAGGTCGACGATGTCTTCGAGCGGGATGTCGTTGGTGTGCGGGCCGTGCCAGCTGCCCCAGCAGATGTGGTAGCGGATGCGGTCCTCCGGCAGGCCGCGCAGGCCGTGGTTCAGGGCTTCGATGCGCACCTGGGCGAACTTGCGGTACTCGGCGATGCTGGGCTCGGGGATGAAGGTGTCCCAGGTGTCCGGCAGGCCGGGGTCGTCGAGCTGGAGGACGAAGCCGGCGTCGATTACGGCCTTGTACTCCTCATGCATGGCGTCGCCGATGGCGAAGAGGAACTCCTCCTCCGTTTTGTAGTAGTCGTTGTCGCCGCGACCGAAGGTGCCGGGTGCGATGGCGGGCAGGAACGCTTCTTCGTAGTGCTGGCCGGCGAGGGCGGCGCTGAAGTTGGCGATGTCTGACTGGATCGCTGCCTGGCCGGCGTAGGCGATCGGGCCGGTGCAGGTCATCTCGCGGCCGATGCCGCCGCGCCCGGGATAGAGCTCGTTGTAGAAGTCGGCGAACTCGAGCATGTTGCGGCGCTGGACGACGGGCGAGAGGCCGCGAGGCTGGGATGCGAAGCCGGTCATGCGGTCGGTGTAGTCGAGGAAGACGGTCTTGCTGAACTCACCGTCGGTGATCGAGTCGAGGCCGGCGTCGAGTTGCAGGCGCACGACGTCGTGCACGCCTTCGCGGACCAACTGGGCGCGCCGGGTGGTGTCGACGGGCTCGCCACGCAGCTTGGCGCGATTCTGCTCCAGGAGTTCGGGCGGGCGCGGCAGGCTGCCGGCGTGGCTGGTGATGATGCGGTCCGTGCTGCGTCTCATGGCTGCTGCTCTCCTCGATGCGCGGTAGATGAGCCGGGGTTGGTTATCGGACTCGGGGGCAGGTCCAGGGCGGCGCGGCCGTAGGCCTCGGCGACGGTGTCCCAGTAGAGCGCGGTCTGGTGGGCGCCGGCGTGGACATCGCGGTGGATGCGCTGCATGGGGTCGGAGTCGAACAGGGAGTGGGCGCCGCTGGCCTCGAACAGGCGGTCGACGGCGCTGCAAGAGAGGCGGGCTACGTAGCTGACGTCACGCCGGTTCCTGACGATATCGAAGTCGTCCAGGGACTCGCCGGCGGCGGCGCGTTCGATGAGGTGGCGGGTGTCGTGGGTGACGATGAGGCGCGCCGTGTCAACCTCGACAGAGGATTCGGCCAACCGGATCTGGATTGCGGCAGACTCGGCGGTGCGGCCGGGCCCGCTGGTGCCTGAGTAGCGTTCGACGAAGTTATCGATGGCCGCCTGGGCAAGGCCGACCAGAGGCGAGCAGAGCGTGTAGGACAGCATGCTCATGCCGGGGAGGCGGTAGCTGGCGCGCCCGTGGGTAGCAGCCATGCCCGAAGCAGGCCCGAGTTGGGTAAGGGGCAGCAACCGATGGGCGGGGACAAAGGCGTCTTTGACGACAACGTCCTTGCTGCCGGTGCCACGCAGGCCGGAGACGTGCCAGGTGTCGTGCTGGACTTCGTAGTCCGGCCGCGGGACCATCACAAACACGGGGCCTGTCTGGCTCATGGCGCCGAGCAGGGCCCAGACGCCGGCGTCGCTGCCGCTCGAGAACTCCCAGCGTCCCGAAAGCCGGAAGCCGCCCTCGACAGGGGTCAGCTTGCCTACGGGCGCGAAGCCGCTGGACGAGAGTGTGTCCGGGCCCGTGGCGAAGTACTCCTCCTGCAGCGCGATGGGCCAGTGACCCACCATCCAGTTGTGGATCGAGATCACGGAGTAGCACCAGGCAGTCGAGCCGCAGCCGCGGCCGAGCTCCATGGCGACCTGGAACATGAGGTCGATCTCATGGCCGCTGCCGCCGAAGCGCGCGGGCGTGGCGATGTCGAAGAGGCCCGCGGCCTTGAGGTCGCGGATCGTTTCTTCGGGGACGTGGCGCAGCTCTTCGGCCTGACGGGCGCGTAGCTTGAGCACGGGGACGAGATCGGCCGCGCGCTGAAGCAGTCCTTCCGGCGAAGGAGCGGACTCTCGGGGCTTCGTTTCGACGCTCATGGCGATACCTCTGAGCTTCGGGGACGGAGGGGAGCCTGAGTATAGCCCAGCGACCACGAATCGGGATGGGAGGGCCTGGTGTTGGGCCTGATCAGCCATCAGAGAGCCCTCGGAGTAGGACATCCAGTATCTACGTGAGGTTTTAGTGAGCATTGACAGGCCGATTCGACGAACCTAAGTTGCGTTCTGGCAATCTTGAAGTAGGAGATGTTTGAAATGGCGGGACTTGAGAAGAAGGCGTTCAGCAGCCCGGATGAAACGCGGCAGTTCGCGGGGAAGGGGAAGATGGACCTGGTCAACGTGGGCGGAATGTCGGTGGGCAAGGGAATCTTCGAGGTTGGTTGGCGCTGGTCCGTCAACGTCAAACCGATTGCCGGCACAGCCTCCTGCCAGGCCGTACACCTTGGCTATATCGTCTCCGGCCGCATGGGAGTCGCAATGGACGATGGTACGGAAGCCGAAGCGGGGCCCGGGGATGTGGTCCACATCGCGCCCGGTCACGATGCATGGACAGTAGGCAATGAGGACTGCGTGTTTCCGGACTTCGGCGCCAGCGTGGGCCGCTACGCAAGTCCGACCTGAGAATCGCAACTGCACGGGACCGGGTGGCGGGTTTATGCTGAGGAGAGACTGCCGCTAGACTGTCTGGTGATGAAGCTTTCGGTTGTCGACCAGGCGCCGGTGCCGGCGGGGTTCACCGCCGCGGACGCGCTGCGCAACAGCATCGACCTGGCGCGATACGCGGAGTCGTTGGGGTACACGCGTTACTGGGTGGCGGAGCACCACTCGACGGGTTCGCTGGCCAGCCCGGCGCCGGAGATACTGATCGCGCGTCTCGGCGCTGAGACTTCGACGATCCGCATCGGCTCCGGCGGTGTGCTGCTGCCGCACTACAGCCCGCTCAAGGTGGCGGAGACGTTTCGCATGCTGCACGCGCTCTACCCGGGGCGCATCGACCTCGGGCTGGGCAGGGCGCCGGGCGGGACGCGCGTCGATGCGTACGCGCTGCGCTATCGGCAGAACGACGGCGACGAGGACTACGCCGGGCAGCTCGTCGAGCTGCTGGCCTTTCTCAATCGCGCGGAGTTCCCGGCGGAGCATCCCTTCGGGCACATCCTGGTGACGCCGGACATGCCGGGCGCGCCGGAGCCGTGGCTGCTGGGGTCGAGCGGGTGGAGCGCCGACGCGGCGGGCCAGTTGGGACTGCCGTACGCCGCGGCGCACTTCATCAACCCGGTGCCGACGCGGCGCTCAATCGAGCGCTTCCGCAGCTCCTGGCGCGCGAAGCGGCCCGCGGACGAACCGAAGCTGCTGGTGGCCGTTGGGGCGATTGCGGCGGAGACGGAGGCGGAGGCGCAGCACCACTACGCCTCGCAGCGGCTGCGACGCCTGTTGCGGGACCGTGGCGAGTGGGACAACGGGCCGATACCGACGCCGGAGGATGCGCTGGCGCGCCTGGGGGAATCGCCGCCGGCGCTGACGGCAGACGGGAGCGAGTGGCCGCGGATGTTCGTGGGCAGCGTGGAGCAGGTGCACCGGGGGCTGGCGGAGATGGCGGAGGCGCTGGAGATCGACGAGCTGATGTTGATCACGGTGGTGCACAGCCACGAGGCGCGTCGGCGGTCGTACGGGCTGCTGGCGGAGGCGTTTGGGCTAGCGGCCGTGGGGGCAAAGTAGGGGCGCAACGGTGCCCAGGAGGACGTAGGGGCGCTGGCCCTCACCCTAACCCCCTCCCAGGGGGAGAGGGGATCGTCTACGGGTGGCCGGAAGTTTGCTGACGTACAGAAGGTGCACCCTCCGCCACGAGAGATAGGGGATCGCTATAGGCCCGCGGCGTCGAGGGCGACGGCCTTTGGTTTGGCGGTGGGGAGGTGGGGGCGCTTCGCCGTGAGGATGAGGACGGCGGAGGTCCAGAAGGCGGCGAGGGGCAGGATCCAGACGTAGCGCTCGTCTGAGGCGCGGTCGAGCAGGAAGGCGAAGAGCGGCGCGCTGAGGGCTGAGGCGCCGACGGTGATCGGGAAGACGACGCCCCGAATGGTTCCGAGGAAGCGCCGGCCGAAGTAGTTGGGCCAGATAAGGTTGTTGACCGTGATGTTGGCGCCCATGCCGATGCCCCAGGGATGTTGTAGGTCAGCAGCAGCACGACGCTATCACGCGCGAAGATCATCGCCAGCATGCTGCAGCCGACGATGATGCCGCCCGCGAAGCCAAGATAGCGGGTCTGCACGCGCTCGGCGATGACGCCGCAGACCAGGGCTGAGAGCGTGACGGTCAGCGGGTCGATGGCGGTGGCAGCGGCGATCATGCCGGACGATAGCCCCTGGTCCTCCCAGAACGAGACGCGGTAGACGACGGTGCCGGGCAGCACGAGGCCCGAGAAGGTCATGGCGGCGACGATCATCCACATCGCCGGGCTGCGCAGGACCTGGGAGGCGGTCCAGTCTTCGGAGGTCGAGAGGTCGCCGATCGCCGCGGCGGCAATTTGCGGCGGGTGGTCGAGGCCGTCGGGGTGGAGGCTCATCGACTCCGGGTCTTTGCGCATGAGCAGGGCACAGGGCAGGGCGATGAGCACAATGACGAGGACGCCAGAGATCGCCCAGGTCTCGCGCCAGCCGATGCGGTCGATCAGCGCCTGGGTAATCGGGATGAAGATCGTGGTGCCGAGGGGCAGGCCGACAGTGGCGAGGGCGAGGGCGCGGCCGCGGTTGACGTGGAACCACTTCGAGACGGGGACGGTGGTGAGCAGCTGCCCGGCGGGGGCGCCGAAGCCGGCGAGGCCTGATATCGCAAAGAGCAGGTAGAAGACAAAGAGGCTGTGCACACCGGCCAGCGCCAGGACGGAGAAGCCTGCGAGCAGCCCGGCGATCGAGCCGAGGACGCGGGAGCCGAAGCGGTCGAGGAGCACGCCGAGGACGGGCCCGGAGACGCCGGCTACGGCGAGACGCACCGTGTAGCCCCAGGAGAGGTCGGCGCGAGACCAGCCGAGGTCTTCGCTCATTGGCGTGATGAAGAAAGAGAAGATGGCGGCGTTGAGGGGAGAAGCGGCGAGGTTCATGGTCAGTGCGGTGCCGACGATGACCCAGCCGTAGAAGATCGGGGGGCGGGAGGAGCGGAGCCTGGATAACAACCTGCGAAGAGTCTACGTTCGGCGGGCGCTAGGTTCTATTCAATGTGTGAGCGGCTGGATTGGGTGCGGGTCGTTGTGCCATGGGCTGCGGCCCTCGGAATGGGTGGAAGCGATGCTAGGTGTTCAGGGTGCGCTGAATCGCACCCCTACGGAGGCGAGGGAGCTGGGCGTAGAATCGGCTTGGCAACCGGGGACACCCCGGACCCCGCTGAAGGGGAGGTGACGAAATGGCTGAGATGATCACGGTCCTGAACCCGGTGGGTTACCCGCCGAAGGTGACGCAGAAGCAGATGGCGCCACGGCTGGAGAGCCTGGACGGCAAGACGATCTACCTGGTCGACTGCCGCTTCGACGACTCTGTGGAGCTGTTGAAGCAGGTGCAGGGCTGGTTCGAAGACCATATGCCCGCGGTGACGACGAAGCTGGTGCAGCTAAACAATATGTACAGCCGCGACGACCCGGCGACGTGGGAGATGATCAAGGCGAACGGAGACGCCGCGATCGTCGGGGTGGGTCATTGAAGCACCTGCGCGCCGGCGGTCGCCGCGCACGGAGTAACCCTCGAGAGTAAGTACGGCGTGCCCACGGTGGCGCTGCACACCGACAAGTTCGACCGTGTCGTGCGCTCGACGACGCGCGTGGCGGGGCTGCCGCAGGCTGCGTTTGTGTTCGTGCCGCAGCCGGTGATGGGCAAGCCGGCGCACGAGCTGCGCGCCTACGTCGATGGCGATGACCCGATAACGGGACGCCCGGTGATGCAGGAGGTGATCGAAGGGCTGACGGGGATGCTCAACGGGCACCTGGCGCCCGAGGCCGACCGCACGACGCCGCGCCTGGTGGAACCCGACACGGAGGACAACCTGCGCGCCCTGTTCGAGGCCAACCACTGGACCGACTACCTGCCGATCGTGCTGCCGACGGAGGAGCGCGTGGCGGCGATGCTGGCGCACACGTCGCACAAGCCCGGCGAGGTAGTCGGGCGCATGGAGGCGACGCACCACCGCGGGCTGTGGGAGTACACGGTCGAGAAGGTGGCGGTTAACGCGGTGATGGCGGGTGCGCGACCAGAGTACTTCCCAGTAATTCTGGCGTTGGCGGCGTCGCAGATCACGGCGCGCAGCAGCACTTCGAGCTCGGCTGCGGCGATGGTGGTGGTCAACGGGCCGATCCGCCACGAGATCGGCATGAACATGGGCGTGGGCGAGATGGGGCAGTACAACCACGCCAACGCGACGATTGGGCGG
>CAZNHI010000130.1:0-6590 GCA_964572535.1 uncultured Dehalococcoidia bacterium | reverse complement strand
CCCGGCGATGACGTTGCGGCCGCCCTCCAGCATGGCCGTCGCGACCTCCGGCGCCAGCAGGGACCAGAGCACGCTGTGGTTCGTGGAGATCATCGAGTTCCAGCTGACGGATCCGTCCAGGCGCCCCAGTTCCTCCATGACCCTGACGACGGCCTCGATGGTTAGCTCAGGGCCGCCGAGGGAGGCAGGCGTCCAGAGCGCGAACAGGCCGCGCTGCCGCAGGGCGTTTGCCAGCTCGGGGCCCATGTGGCGCTGGTTCTCGGCGTCGTTACGGTATTGCTCGACGAGGGGACCGAGGGAGCGAGCGCGTTCGACCCAGTCGCCAATGTCGATTGCAGCAGCCTTGTTCACGTGGCGCCTCCAGGAGTGAGAACGGGGTGTGCCTTTAATAACGATATTTTGATTGCCCGTCAATCATTTTAGAGGCACATGGATTTATGCGGTGGCGCCGTTTCCTGCGGGTCGCCCGCGCTGAGTTGCTGCGTTTGACGGCCTTTGAAAACGGGGCGTAGACTTGAAGGCAATCGAATAGAGCACGGGAGCTTGGGGAGTCCTTCCGGAGAAGGACAGGCCAGGCTGAGAGGGTGGCCGAACGCCACCGACCGTCGGAACCTGAATCGGGTAATGCCGGCGCAGGAAGCTGAGGGTAGGATGAGGCGCTCACCAGCCGAGGGGGCGCCTCTTTTCATTCCTCGAGCGTCCGTGATGGGGCAAGCATGAGGGCACTTGTTGCACTGACGATCGCGGGGTCGGACTCCGGCGGCGGCGCCGGCATCCAGGCCGACCTCAAGACGTTCTCCGCGCTGGGTGTCTACGGCGCGTCCGTGATCACGGCGGTCACGGCGCAGGACACGCAGCACGTCTACGGCATCGTTGAGCTGGAGCCGGCGTTCGTGGCGCAGCAGATCGACGCTGTTGCCGGCGACCTCGGTGTCGATGTCGTAAAGACTGGCATGCTGTCGAGCGCGGCGATTATTGAGGCGGTGGCGGATCGGCTGCGGCACTGGAACGTGTCGCTCGTGGTCGTCGACCCCGTCATGGTGGCGAAGGGCGGCGACCGCCTGCTGCGCGAGGACGCCGTGACGGCGCTGCGCACGCAGCTACTGCCGCTGGCGACGATCGTGACGCCGAACCTGCCGGAGGCCGAAGTGCTGGTCGGACGCCCGCTGAGCAGCTGGGACGACATCCGCGGCGCGGCGGAGCAGATCGCGGGCTACGGGGCGAAGAACGTCGTGATCAAGGGCGGTCACAGCGAGGGTGAGGTCGTCACGGACCTGCTGTTCGATGGCAAGGACTTTCGCGAGTACTCGGCAGTACGCGTCAAGACGACGAGCACGCACGGCACCGGCTGCACGTTTGCCTCCGCGCTGGCGGCGACGCTGGCCAAGGGCGAGACGATGCCGCTCGCCGTGGCGGCGGCGAAGGCTTACGTGACCAAGGCGCTGCAGAACGCCTACCCGCTGGGGCAAGGCCATGGGCCGGTGCACCACTTCTATCGCTACTGGCGCCCGACGGCGCGTTGAGGTGACCGGCGATGCAGCTTCGGGTTGGCGGGCGGCGAAGGCGGAACGATTCATATTGGCGGCTGAGCGTGCATTCGAAGCCGGAGACTGGGAGACTGCGGTCTCCCGCGCCTACTACGCTGCTTATCACAGCGTCATCGCGGTGCTCGAATCGAGAGCCGGGGTCAATCGCAGGCGCTGGGACCACTCCCAGCTGCAGGCTGCATTCCGCAGAGAGTTTGGAGCAAAGGGTTTTCTCTTCACCGCGCGAGACTCCCGAAACTTCGATAATCTCTATGAAGAGAGGCTTCTTGCGGATTATGAAGGGGATCCTATAAGGCGCTCAGTCGCCGCGGGCTCACTCGAGACGGCGCGCGATCTGTGCACAAGGATCAGAAGGACGCTGGAACTATGACTAAACGCAAAGTGGCAATCCTCCGCGCAGCCGAGGAGTACGCGAGAGAAATCGAGAGCCAATTCCCTGGAGCACAGACCGAAGTCCTCCTGGAATCATTTGGTGGTCATGACGCCTGGATTCGCATTGAGCTTCCGCCATCCCTCCACGAACGCCATTTCGACGTCATGGACGCCACGGCAGAGCTGAACGAGCGCTTCGACGACCGACAGATCCACCTGATTGCCACCGTGGCGGAGATCGAGGAGATGGCGACTCATGGCTGACACACTGGTAATCGCGGGCAAGAGCTTCAGTTCGCGGCTGATGGTGGGCACCGGCAAGTACGCATCGCCCGAGGACTGCTTGGCGGCGCTCGACGCTTCGGGCGCGGAGATCGTCACGGTCGCGATCAGGCGCCTCGACCTCGACAACCCGAATGCGAAGACGGAGCTGGACTACATCGACTGGCAGCGCTACACGATCTTGCCGAATACGGCAGGGAGCACGAGCGCCGAAGAGGCCGTGTTCACGGCGAAGCTGGCGCGCGAACTGACCGGCTCGAACTGGATCAAGCTAGAGGTCATCCCCGACCCGCGCTACCTGCTGCCGGACCCGATCGGCACGCTGCAGGCGGCCGAGACGCTGGTTAAGGAGGGCTTTGTCGTACTGCCGTACATCCATGCCGACCCGATGCTGGCCAAGCGGCTGGAGGAGGTTGGCTGCGCCACCGTGATGCCCCTCGGCTCGCCCATTGGATCGGGTAGGGGTATCTTTACCGCGGAGGAGATTCAGATCATCATCGAGAACGCCGGCGTGCCGGTGGTGGTCGATGCGGGTCTGGGGGCACCTTCGGAGGCGTCTCAGGCGCTGGAGATGGGCGCCGACGCGGTGCTTGTGAACACGGCGATCGCGAAGGCAAAAGACCCGGCGTTGATGGGCGCGGCGTTCCGGCGCGGCGTCGAAGCGGGGCGCATGGCCTACCTGGCGGGCCGCATCGAGAAGAAAGCTTACGCCAGCGCCAGCAGCCCGCTACAGGGCGTGCCAAGCGCCCGCTGAAGGGCCGCACGTTGCAGGCGCCCCTTCGCAGGGGGTTCCGGGGGGTTCTCCCGCTTTCAACGCCGACTAATGCGCATTACGCTGGAGGAAGGCCTTCAGCAGGGTCCGGGGTCTTCCCGGCTTCAAGCGCCGGGGCAACGGCGAATTACGCTGGAGGAAGGCCTTCAGCAGGGGTCCGGGGTCTTCCCCGGCTTAGATACAGGAGAACTTATGGCGCTGCCAATTCGGATCGGGCGGCTGGGGTTGCCGGTGCTTTGCTACGTCGTTAGCAAGTCGACGGTGAAGGACGGTGACCTGGCGAAAGCGGTCGCAGACGCGGTCGCGGGCGGCGTGACTATGGTGCAGTTGCGCGAGCCGAACATGGCGGCAGGCGAGCTGCTGCAGACGGCGCGCAGCCTGCGCTCGATAATGCGCGGCAAGGCGCTGCTGATCATCAACGACCGCGTCGACGTGGCCGTGGCGGTCGATGCCGACGGCGTCCAGTTGCCCGACGCCGGCCTGCCTTCGCGATCTGCCCGCGGACAGGTAGGTAAGTACGCACTGGTCGGCCGGAGCGTCCACGACGCCGAGGCCGCATCGCACGCGACACGCGACGGCGCCGACTTCGTGGTGGCGGGGACGATTTACAAGACCGCATCGAAGCCCGACGCCAAGCCCGCGGGCCTGGCGCTGATCAAGGAGATCACCAAGGACACTACGCTGCCGGTGATCGCAATCGGTGGCATCACGGCAGAGCGCGTAAGCGACGTGATCAAGGCAGGCGCGGCGGGCGTAGCCGTGATCTCGGCTATTGCGGGCGCAGAAGACGGCAAGGCCGCGGCACAGACGCTGTCGCAGGCGCTGAAAGACGCCTGGGCTGCCCGCCCGGACGAGGTGGCCGCCAGCGCGTGACCGCGCAGACGATCTCCCTGACCCTCAACGGCAAACCGCGCAGTCTGCCCGGCGACACGCCGCTGCTCGACCTCCTGGCTGAACTCGGCGTCGAACGGCGCACGATCGCCGTGGCGCACAACGGCGAGGTGGTGCCCCGTGATACATACGAGCGCGTAGTCCTGCGCGACGGCGACAGCGTCGAGGTGGTGCGGATGGTGGGCGGCGGTTAGACGTGGCTGACGTCGTAATCGTCGGCGGCGGCATCATCGGCCTCTCGACCGCGTACTACCTGGCACAGGACGGAGTCGAAGTGACGGTCCTCGAGCGCGCGGCTGTGTCGAGCGAGGCCTCGGGCGCGGCGGCGGGCATGCTGGCGACGCTGTCTGACGAAGGCGAACGGCCTCCGCTGTTCACGAAGCTCTGCGACGACAGCCTGAAGCTCTTCGACACGCTGCTGCCCGTGCTCGCCGAGACTGGAATAGATGTCTACCACCGCCGCACCGACATCCTGCACCTGGCTGTGACGAAGCGGGAGGCCGAGGAGACCGAGGCCCTGTACCAACGTCGCCGCGCGACCACACCGGTGCGCTGGCTGGACGCCGCCGAGGTGTTGCGCCTGGAGCCCAACGCCAGCCCGAAGACAGTCGCGGCGATGCTGACGCCGGGCGCCCAGTACGCCGACCCCTTGCGCCTGACGCAGGCGATCGGCGATGCGGCAGGGCGGGCGGGCACAATCATTCGCGAGGACTCGACTGTGACGCGCTTTCTGCGCCGTGGCGACCGCATCACGGGCCTCCGCACGCCGGGCGGCGTCTACGAAGCCGACACGGTGTTGCTGGCGGGCGGGCCGTGGACTATGGCGCTGGCCAAGGGCCTGGGCGTCAACATCCCGGTGCGTCCCGTGCGCGGCCAGATGCTGTCGCTGGAGGGGCCGCCCGGCGGTCTCAGCCACATGATCTGGGGTTCGCGCGCTTACCTGATACCGCGCGAAGACGGCCAGACCTACGTTGGCGCTACGGTTGAGGAGGCAGGCTACCGCAAGCACACGACCGAGGCGGGGTTGCGAGGCTTGCGCTCGGGCGCGGCGGCCGTCGTGCCATCGCTGGCAGACGCAAGAGAGCGCCGTTCCTGGGCCGGCCTGCGCCCCGGCACGCCGGATGACATGCCGATCATGGGCAGGCTGCCGGGCTGGTCTAACGCCTGGGTCAGTACCGGGCACTACCGCAACGGCATCCTGCTGGCGCCGATCTCGGGGCTACTGATGGCGCAGAGCATCATCGCCGGCAAACCGGAAGCCCTGCTCGCAGAGCTGTCTGCCACTCGCTTCGAGTGAGCCTGGTGTCAGTAGCGCTCCCAGCTCAACCAGCCCTCGGGCCCCGGCGAGTCCAGAACCTCCTCAACCAGGACGAACACACTTATCATGCTCGACAATCTGAAGTCGGCGCCGTTTTGTTCCCACAGCTGTACCAGCGCCGCTCGAAGGGGACCTGTCCCTAGGACGTCCGGCGGTCGCTGTACCAAGGCAGTAATGACAGTCACGTAACCCGTGACGCCCCAATCAGTGGCCAGCTTGCCGTCCTTGATCTGCCACGTTGGGTGGACACCGAGCGCCCGGACCTGCGCCTGTGCGCCGCCATACTGATCCGACGCGGCCGGCACGGCCTCTGTGATTAATCGCTGAATCAAGTCCAGCGCTTCCTTCGCCGGCACGATCGATATCTCTGAACGCCAGGGACCCAAGGGAAAACCATCGAACTCCTGTCCCACTGTCTTGCACAACGGCCCGCCCATGTTCTGCGGCGGTGTGTTCTGCGGCGTGCAGACGATGTGCTCGGTCTTGGCCCGCTGAGCGAAGAAATCGACGTCGCCGGCTTGCAGCGCCGGGACAACACTCTGGCGGACAAAGTCGCGGAAGGCCTGCGGCACCGGGATAAAGGGCTTCGGCGTGGCGGTGGGCTCCGGTGTGGGTGACTCAGTGGCCCTGGCGGTCGGCAGTGGTTGATTGACGAGTTCAGGCGCCTCGCTTTCCGGCGTGGTCAGGACGAGCACGACGACGCCGAGGACGAGCGCGGTCAGCGCGACGGTGCCGATAAGCATTCGTCGCTGGGAAGAGCGCATCATCACAACGGACTACGGCTTCCTGCCCGACGAGAGCACGGCGGGCATCGGGATGTCCAGGTGGTCGCCGGCGGCGAAGGCCTGGGCGGCTTTGGCAACGGCGGCGCGAATTGCCTGAATAGCTTCAGGCGTCTGGCCCTTGAGCAGGGCGCGCGTGCGCACCGTCCCCTCCTCAAACACCTCGAGCAGCGCTGCGGCGTCCGGGAGCTGCCAGAGCTGCGGCACGTCGATGACAGCGACGTCGCTGAAGCCGGTGGCCTCGAGGACGCGCGTCGATTCGGCCGCGCCGGCGAAGCGGAAGAAGGGCGGCCCGGGAGGCAGCGGCACGCCGGGGTTGCCGTGAGCCGCCACCGCTTCGAGGATCATCCCGAAGCCACGCGCGCGGTCCGGCGGCGCCCACACCGTGAAAGCAAAACGGCCGCCGGGTCGCAGCACGCGGAACGCCTCCTGAATCGCCAGCTCAGGGCGGCTGAGGTGCAGCAGGCCGTAGTTCATGACCACCGCGTCGAAGCTACTCGCCTCGAAGGGCAGGTCCTCGGCGTCGCCAGCGCGAAACTCGACGTCGGTGTAGAGGCGTTGCGCAATCTCGACCATGGCCGGCGAGACGTCGCTGCC
Organism: uncultured Dehalococcoidia bacterium; assembly: GCA_964572535.1. Lineage (GTDB taxonomy): Bacteria > Chloroflexota > Dehalococcoidia > DSTF01 > WHTK01 > WHTK01. The sequence goes on along the minus strand of CAZNHI010000130.1, from coordinate 29 downwards.
AACAACCGCCGCCCCGCGCTGCGCCGCCT
>CAZNHI010000129.1:0-6604 GCA_964572535.1 uncultured Dehalococcoidia bacterium | reverse complement strand
CGCACGCCTTCGCGTTCCCGATTGTGCGCTGGTTCGACGGCCAGACACCGCCGATCGTGCCGATCACGATCAACACCTGCTACCCGCCGAACTGGATCAGCCCGCGCCGCGCCTACGCGCTCGGCCAGGCCGTCCGCAAGATCGTCTCGGACTGGGACTCTGACAAGAACGTAGCCTTCGCCTGCTCCGGCGGCCTCAGTCACTTCGTCGTCGACGAAGAGCTCGACCGCCTGGCACTCAAGGGCCTCGAGGCCGCGGACGCCAACATCCTGACTACGCTGCCGCGTCAGCGCCTGCAGTCGGCCACGACTGAGACGCTGAACTGGGTCGCAACCGCCGGCGCCATGGGCGACACGAAGATGGAGATCATCTCTTACGAGCCCGGCTACCGCACCAACGCCGGCACCGGCTGCGGCTGCGCCGTCGGCCACTGGCACGACTAGAAGCCCGTGTAAGCCGAACGGTCGCGTAGTAAGGACGCCCCGACCACTCGGGGCGTCCTTCACGGTTGTATCTGCACAGGCACGAACTAGGCGCTAGCGAGCATGCAACGGGCGTGTTATTCTACGCCCTATCCATGGATTTCGCACGTATGGCGCTTAAAACCACCGCCGACTTTCTGGCACTGCTGGTAGTAGTGCTTTGTTATGCACTCGCGGCGCTAATGGGCTTAGGGTTTCTAGGCGGTTTGGTCTACACAGCCGTAATGCTTGTTCTATATGCGCTGGGGCTCGTTGAGGACTGGCGTTGGGCCAAGTAGTCCTAGATGGTCTATTTAAGCTCCTGTGTGGGATGCTACTGGCGCCTCTCTTGATTGCAGTAGCCTACCCATTATTCTGGCTGCTAGAGCGCACACCGAGTCTCAGCGAAGCAGAGAGCACCCTGGTTCTACTCTGGGTTTCTTGCGCAATCCTCGTTGCTCTTGTCCTCGTGCTCGAGGAGTCAAAGGGAAACGAGCGCAAAGCCGAGGAGCACATCCGCAAATTAGAGGAGAGCCGAGATGATTTCATGGCGAGATGGGTGGAGGAACGGGAACGGCGGAAATAGGCCCCGGAGTAACGGCATGCCAGAGAAGGAGACACCTCGTGAGTTTAGGACTTACTGAACAAGAACTTCTGAGTTACCTGGGCGAAAACCTTGACATACCCGTATTGCATATTCCATCCGACCCACCAGATCGAGAGCGCGATATCCTTCGGGCCATTGCGACTGTAATCGCCAGAAACAATGCCCGGATTGAACAGCAGCTAGAAGAACGGCAAGCGAATTCTCAATAAGGACTCTTGCCCACATCCCCTGTCGGTTAGGTTGTTCCTTGGCTGAGGCCTCCGAAGATGGGCTGCCACTTTGGTTCATGACGGAGAGAGCTATGCCAAGACGCCGGCCAGCAAGAACCGAGTCAAACGGCCCCGGGGCCTATTGCGTGGCCGGCGATGCCGCGAGACTGGTCTCGCCGCCCACCGCGATAGATAATCGATACCACGGGCGGCGGCGGGCGCCGCGTGACCCCGCACGGAGGCAGCGATGGCGCTCTTTCTGGCAAAGACCGAACCCGGGACCTACTCGATCGGCGATCTAAAGCGCGACCAGCAGACCGAGTGGGACGGCGTGCGGAATCCGTTCGCCGTGAACGCGATAAAGTCGATGAAACTTGGCGACCGCATCATCATCTATCACTCGGGCTCGGACCGCGCCGTCGTCGGCCTGGCAGAGGCCATCTCAGACCCGCGTCCCGACGAGAATGACAACCGCAGCTGGGTGATTGACCTCAAGTACCTGCAGCACGCGAAGAAGCCGGTTACGCTGCAGGAAGTAAAGCAGTCTCACCAGTTTGATGACTGGGCGCTCGTCCGCCAGGGACGCTTGAGCACTATGTCCGCGCCGGACTCGTTCTGGGCCTGGCTACAAAAGCACGGAGCCTTCTGACCCCGCCTCGCCGCTCCCAGCTGGGCCAGCGCCTCGCCGGTATCTGAGCCGTAGGGTGAGCGTCGGTTAAGATTGTCCCGCCCCGCCCCACACTTGCGCCGAGTCACTGGAGGAGCCACCATGCCCAAACGCCAGAGCTATGAGATTCGCCCCGTCGGCCATAACGCGCCGATCCCTATGGCGGCGAAGGTCGGCAACATCATCGTCACGTCCGGCATCCCCGGCGCCGACCCCGCCACCGGCGAGATCCCCGCCTCGCTCGAGCAGCAGGCCAGTAACTGCTTTCGCAACCTCCAGAACGTGCTCGCCAGGGCAGGCTCCACGCCCGGAGACGTCGTGCGCGTGACTGTGTTCATCAAGAGCAACGACAATCGCCACCTGGTCAACCCGGCCTGGCTCGAGATGTTCCCGGATGAGCACAACCGCCCGGCGCGCCATCAGACCGTCGTCGAGACCCTGAACTTCGACATCCAGATCGAAGCCATGGCTGTGTTGCAGGAGTAGCGAGATGATCACCGATTCGCAGGTCCACATCTGGGAGGTCGATAGGGCAGACCGTCCCTGGCCGCAGCCGCCGCGCAACGAGCCGCAACTACCGGACGGCTTCAGCACCGCCCAGATGCTGGCCGAGATGGACCGCGCCGGCGTCGACCGCTCAATCATCGTCCCCCCGACCTGGGTGGGTGAGAACAACCTCACGGCGCTGGACGCGGCGCGCGACTACCCGAAGCGCTTCGCGATTATGGGCCGCATCGACGTGCAGCGCCCCGACCTCAGAGAGGCCCTGCGGACGTGGCGTCAGCAACCGGGCATGCTCGGTGTCAGGCACACCTTCCGCAACGAGCCCTACGCCACCTGGCTGGACAGCGGCGTCTACGACCCCTTCTGGGCCGCGGCGGAGGAGTACAACATCCCCGTCATGTGCCTCGTCTCCGGCGTCGCCGGCAAGCTCGGCCCCATCGCGGAGAAGCACCCCGGCCTGACGCTAATCGTCGACCACATGGGCTGCGACCTCCAGGCCGGCAAGGGCGCTGAGTCGTTCGGCACGCTCGACCAGCTAGTCGGCCTGGCAAAGTACCCCCGGATATTCGTCAAGACCTCGTCGGCCCCTTGCTTCAGCGCCGACCCCTACCCCTTCCGCGACATCTACCCCTTCCTCAAGCGCATCTACGAAGCGTTCGGCGCCCGGCGCATGATGTGGGGCGCGGACCGCACCCGCCTGACCAGCACCTACGAGGAATGCCTGCGCCACTTCTCCGAAGGCCTCGACTTCCTCACGGCCTCCGACAAGGAGTCGGTCCTCGGCAAGACAACCGCCGCAGCCCTCAACTGGCCGGAGGAGTAGATACCAAGACGGCCCGCCCACCCGATCCGTTTGCACTGAGCCTGCCTGTCCTGAGCAGCGTCGAAGGGTAGAAGTACGCGACGTCTAACACCTACCTATGTAAACAACAGTGGGGCGCGCGACAGAAACCGTTCGTACTGAGCTTGTCGAAGTACGCGAAGTCTGAACGCGCTATCGAGCTAACAGCAGAGGGGCGCCGCTGGCGCCCCTCTGCTCGTCAACTAACCGCCCTCTTACCTGACGGCTACCTTCGGCTGCTCAATCACGCCCTGCAGCTTGTACAGGCGGACCATGTTGCCGCTCAGGATCAGCTCCCGCTCGTCCTCCGGCACCCCCTCGAAGTTGCGCTCGATCGCCTCCAGCGACTTCGGGAACGTCGAGTCGAAGTGCGGGTAATCGGAGCCCCACATCAGCCTGTCCACGCCAATCAAGTCGCGGCAGCGGATGCCCGGGATGTCATCCTGGAAGGTCGAGTAAACGTACTGGCGCCAGTACTCGCCGCCGCCCATGCGCATGTTTGGGTAGCGCGGCTTGAAGCGGTAGGAGTACCAGTCGAAACGCTTGAGGTAGTTCGGGAGCCAGCCGATGTCGTTCTCCACCGAGACGATCTTCAGGTTCGGGTGCCTGTCGAAGACCCCGCCCGTAATCATCTCCGCGATCGTCCGGAAGGCCGGCACCGGCAGCAGCACGCCATCGACCAGGGGGTTCGTGGCCGAAACCTGGTGGCCCTTCTGCACGGTCAGGATGTGGATGTTGACCGGCAGATCGTACTCCTCAACCGCGCTCCAGAAGCCGTCCCACATCGGGTTCTCGTAGCGGCGCTCCGGCAGCGGGTCGTTGGAGATGAAGATGCCGCGGATGCCCATCTTCGCGACCCGGTGCAGCTCCTTCAGGTCCTCCGCCGGGTCCGTCATCGAAATGTTGGCGATCGGGAACAGGCGCTTCGGCGCGTAGGAGGCGTACTCCGCAGCCCAGTCGTTGTAGGACCGGTGGGCGTCGCGCTGAAACTCGTCGTCCGGATGGCCGAACATGCCCATGCCGTAGCCGCAGTAGAAAACCTCCGCGCCCAGGCCATCCAGGTCCATGTCCTTGAGCCGCTCGACAGGGTCCCAGCTACCGGGCCGACAGCTGGCGTAGCCGCCCTTCGCGAACTTCTCCTGCTCCTCCGGCGGGATGCCGGCGTTGCCCAGGCTGGTCGGGTTGAAGGGGCGCAGTGGCGGACAGACGATGAAGTCTCCTTCGCGCCCGTCAACGTTCTTCTCGACGTGTGGCGCGCGGTCGCGGAACTTCGTCTGCATGCGCGTCGTCCACAGGTCCGGAGGCTCCAGAACGTGGGAGTCCGCGGAGAGAATCTGGCTTACCATTGCTTCCCGTCCTTTCACCGCCCTCAGCGGCAGCCTGGCGCAGCGTCTCTATCTCAAACCTCAGAGACCGTCCAGGCGTGAGCAAATGTTGCTCCTCGCCCCCGGGTTTTACAAGACTCCCGGTTGTCTACACCACCAACCCCGCACGTCGAAATGAGCCAGGAGCCACCTTCGTTGTAGAATTTCACAGACCCCGTTAGTAGCGCCAAGGAGACCATGCCCGTATGCCGCCAATCTCGCTCAGCTTCACCTCCAAAGTCTTCGACGTTGAAACCATCGATCTCGAAGGACACAAGGAGCAGATCGTCAAGGGCGGCCGCCACCTCTTCCCATTGCTGCCGCAGGCGTTCGCTGGCATAAAACAAATCGGCGTCATCGGCTGGGGCTCACAGGGACCGGCGCAGTCTCAGAACCTGCGTGACTCCCTCGCGGGCACCGATATCAAGGTCAAGGTCGGCCTGCGACCCGGCTCGCAATCGATGGACCAGGCGCGTGAGGCCGGCTTCTCCGAGGCGGACGGCAGCCTGGGAGAGATGTTCCACGTCGTCGCAGAGTCCGACCTCGTCCTCCTGCTGATCTCGGACGCCGCCCAGGCTGAGCTGCACCAGGAGGTCTTCAAGCGCATCAAGCCCGGCGCCACTCTGGGCCTCTCGCACGGCTTCCTCGTCGGCCACGTCAAGAACGTCGGCGCTAGCTTCCCGGCCAACATCAACGTGATCGGTGTCTGCCCCAAAGGCATGGGACCGTCCGTGCGCCGTCTCTACGTGCAGGGCGCGTCGGTCAACGGCGCCGGCATCAACAGCAGCTTCGCCGTCGAGCAGGACATCGACGGGCGCGCCACCGACATCGCGCTCGGCTGGTCCGTCGCCATCGGTTCGCCCTACACCTTCCAGACCACGCTGGAGTCCGAGTTCAAGTCAGACATCTACGGTGAGCGTGGCATCCTGCTCGGCGCTGTCCACGGCATCATCGAGAGCCTCTACCGCCGCTACGTTAGCCAGGGTATGAGCCGCGAAGACGCCTTCCTGCACTCCGCGGAGGCGATCACCGGCCCGATCTCCCGCATCATCTCCCGCCAGGGGATCATGGGCATGTACCAGGCCCTCGGCGCCGACGGCAAGCCAGAGTTCGAGAAGGCCTACGCCGCATCCTACCCCGCGGCCCACGAGCTGCTCCTGGAGATCTACGACGAGGTCTCATCCGGCAACGAGATCCGCAGCGTGATCCTGGCCGGCGATCGCCTCAAGCGACAGCCCATGGGCAAGATCGACGGCACCGAGACCTGGAAGGTTGGCGAGAAGGTGCGCGCCAGGCGAGTCGAGGACGAGATCCCGCTCGATCCCTTCACCGCCGGTGTCTACGCCGCGACCATGATGGCGCAGATCGACATCCTGCTCGACCACGGCCACCCCTACTCAGAGGTCGCCAACGAGTCCGTTATCGAGGCGGTCGACTCCCTCAATCCGTACATGCACGCCCGCGGCGTCGCCTACATGGTCGACAACTGCTCGACCACGGCGCGGCTCGGCTCGCGCAAGTGGGCGCCGCGCTTCGACTACGTGCTCACCGAGCAGTCCTACGTCGCCCTGGACGACAAGCAGGCCGTCGACGAATCCCTGATCCCGGCCTTCAAGCAGCACAAAATCCACGAAGTCCTCGCCGAGTGCGCCAAGCTGCGTCCCTCCGTAGACATCTTTGTGGAGTAGCTACCTGTCATTCTGACGGCATTTGCCATTCCGAACGTCAGTGAGGAATCGCGCTGCCTCAGGCTGCTACTTGCCCCACAGCTCCTTCGACGCGAGCTTTGAGCCTTCGACCATCGCACGGAACTTGGCCCAGCAGACCTCCGGGTGGCCAACGCGCGACCCCATGCCGCAGTCCGTCCCCGCGATAACCTGCTCTTTGCCCATCAGGTTCGCGTAACGGATCAGCCGGTCCGCCACCACCTGCGGGTGCTCGACGAAATTGG
>CAZNHI010000128.1:0-6608 GCA_964572535.1 uncultured Dehalococcoidia bacterium | reverse complement strand
CTGCGGCCGCAGGGGCACGCGGTCCGCGGTGCAGTAGGGACAGGCCGCCCACGCCGTGCGCACGGACTTGCCACAGCTGCGGCACGGCTCGCGCAGGATGCTGCGGCACCAGGGGCAGATCACGTAGTCGTCTTCCATCGGACGCCTGCAGGTCTGACAGGCGTTGGCCGCAAGCTGCAGCTCCGCCATGATCGCCTCAGCCTCCACCGAGTGCTCGTAGGAATCGCCCATCGTCCCCTGTGGGCGGATCACCAGATAGACGACGAGCCCTGGCAGGTTGAACACCGCCACCAGGATCACCGCAATCATTTGCGACGTCTGGTCTGTCGTGCGGTTGCGCACGTCGCGGTACACCCAGACCACGGCGCTCAGCCAGAGGACGAGGGCGTAGGCAATGAGCAGCAGCCCTACGAGCTTCAGCGCCGATTCGAGGCTACCACCCGGCCAACCGACGAGGAGGTCAATCATGAAAAAGTCCGCGAAATTCTCGTAATCAGACACTAATTATACCACGGCGCCCGTTACGTAAATCACGCGCCGGCCTCAGTCGTCCCAACGCTGCCAAGGCGTCATCCATCCCAAACTTCATCCGCTTATCCGCTCCCCATCCGCTGTCGATTCGCCCCCTGGCTGATAGAATCGACTCGAACGCATGTCCATCCTCGAAGGTCTTAACCCCGCCCAGCACGACGCCGTCGTCCACGCCGAGGGCCCTCTGCTCATCCTCGCCGGACCCGGCTCCGGCAAGACGCGCGTCATCGCCCACCGCATCGCCCACCTGATCGACGAACAAGGCGTGTCGCCGGGCCGGATCATGGCCGTAACCTTCACCAACAAGGCGGCACGGGCGCTGCGCGACCGCGTCGAAGCGCTGCTCGGGCCCGTGGCGCGCGGCATCACCCTCGGCACCTTCCACGCCGTCTGCGCCCGCATCCTGCGCATCGACGGCGAGGCGATCGGCGTGCCGCGCGGCTTCGTGATCTACGACGACGGCGACCAGATGGCCCTGATGAAGCGCGTCTGCAATGAGTACTCGCTGGAGCCGCGACAGTACCCGCCGCGCGCCATTCTCAGCGTGATCTCCAGGGCCAAGAGCGAGCTGCTGGGCCCGGATCCCTACTCCAAGAAGGTCGCCTCCTACTTCGAGGAGATCACGTCTCGCTGCTACGGCCGCTACCAGGCGCTCCTTACCGAAAACGGCGCCCTCGACTTCGACGACATCCTCATGAAGGCGGTCGAGCTGCTGCGTGACGTCGAGGAGGTGCAGCAGCGTTACCGCGAGCGCTACGAGCACCTGCTGGTCGACGAGTTTCAGGACACCAACGTGGCGCAGTACGTCCTCGCGCGCCAGATCGCGCCGCCGCCGCACGCCAACATCTGCGTCGTCGGCGACCCCGACCAGTCGATCTACTCCTGGCGCTCCGCCGACATCCGCAACATCCTCAACTTCGAGCGCGACTACCCCCGAGCGACCGTGGTGCGCCTCGAGCAGAACTACCGCAGCACCCAGACCATCCTCGACGCCGCTACACGGATCATCGCCGCCAACAAGCAGCGCAAGGACAAGGCGTTGTGGACCGAGAAGGGCCCCGGCGACCCCATCGTGGTCTACGAGGCCTACAACCAGGAGGAAGAGGCCGCCTTCGTCGCCAACGAGGTCAAGCGCCTCACCAAGGCCTCTGGCCTGCGCCTCGGCGACGTGGCGGTGATGTACCGCACCAACGCCCAGTCGCGAGCCCTCGAGGAGCGCTTTGTGACTGACCGCCTGCCCTACCGGCTGGTCGGCGGCACGCGCTTCTACGAACGCCGCGAGATCAAGGACCTGCTCGCCTACCTGCGCCTCGTCCTCAACCCCTTCGACTCGATCAGCCTCGACCGCGTGCTCAACGTCCCGCCCCGCCGCATCGGCGACCGCACCCAGCAGGAGCTGCGCACCTGGGCGCAATCGATGAGCGTCCCCGCCTACACCGCCCTCCAGCTCCTCGCCGGCAATCTGACAAGCGGGCAAGCGGAACCGCTCATCCTGAGGCCCTCGAAGGATGAGCCTCCCGCTCCGGACCTCCAATCCGTTCGTCCTGAGCCTGTCGGAGGAGGCGAATCTTCCACCATCGACGATGATTCCGCTCGTCCTGAGGCACTCGAAGGACGAGCTCTCGCCCCTGCCTCCGACCAGGTCGTCGTCAACGGCCGCCTGCCCTCGCTGGACGCCCCCGCCATCGACAGCCCCTTCGCCAACGCGGCCCGCACCTCGCTGGTCGGCTTCCTGACGCTGCTCAACGAGCTGATCGCCGCCGCACCTTCGCGCACCGTCTCGCAGCTTCTCACGCTGGTCATCGACAAGACGCGCTATCGCGACTACCTCACGGACGCCTTCCCGGTGGACGGCGAGGAGCGCTGGGAGAACGTCATGGAGCTGCGCAACGTCGCCGCCCAGTTCGATGAACTGGAGCCGGAGCACGCCCTCATGCGCTTCCTCGAAGACGTGGCGCTCATGTCGGACGCGGACGAGTACGACGAGAAAATCGAAGCCGTGACCCTGATCACCCTGCACGCCGCCAAGGGCCTCGAGTTCCCGGTAGTGTTCATCGTCGGCATGGAGGAGGGCCTGCTGCCCCACATCCGCAGCTTCGACGACCCGGCGCAGATGGAAGAGGAGCGCCGTCTGGCCTACGTGGGCGTCACGCGCGCCAAGGACCGCCTCTACCTGGTGCGCGCCTTCCGCCGCGCGCTCATGGGCCAGAGCAGCCACAACCCGCCCTCGCGCTTCCTCAAGGACCTGCCGCCGGAGCTGGTGCACGTGGCGCAGCAGAGCGTGGAGCACGCCTACTCACGCCCCGCCCGCGAACAACGGCCCTCTTGGAACACGCTGCTCGGCGACGTGCAGCCGACCCGCGTCCGCGTCGGTTCCGACGAACCACAGACGCGCGCCATGTCTGTTTCGTACTCCGCCGGCGATCACGTGCGCCACGCCCGCTTCGGCGAAGGCATCGTGATCAACGCCATGCACACCTCCAACGGCGCCGACCAGGAGGTCACCGTCGCCTTCAAAGGCGAATCCGGCGTCAAGAAGCTCCTCCTCTCCTTCGCCCCCCTGGAAAAGCTGGACTAGGCCCAGAGCCGGCCGGGATATCCACGGTGCGCTTGCCTGATTATGACTACTCGACGGCAGGGGACTACTTCATCACCATCTGTTCCTGCCGACGGCGAATGACTTTCGAGCGACAGGAAGTCCGTGAAGTCATCACCTGGGCTTGGAGCGAGATTCCCAACCACTTCCCCAGCGTTAAAGTCGGGGCGTTTGTAGTGATGCCAAATCACGTCCATGGCATCGTGATCATCGAAGACTCGGTATCCTCCACAGACCCCGCCGCCGTAGGGGCGAGGCATGCCTCGCCCCTACGGCCCCTACGGCGCGACGGCGTCGCCAAAGGCTCGTTAGGGGCCGTCGTCGGCTCCTTCAAAGCTGCAGTCACGCGAGAACTGCGGCTGCGCGACCTCTGGCAACAGCGCCCCCTCTGGCAGAACAACTACTACGATCGCGTCATCCGCGACGAAAACGAACTGGATCGAATACGCGAGTACATCGCGTACAACCCGACCGCTTGGCTGTACGACCACGAGAACCCGGACCGCTCAGCGGGCGAGGATCACGAACGACAATGGGGTTGGCTGGAGAATGTTGATTTCGACTAAGTTCGCAGCTCTCGAAAGCCTCGGTTAAACTGCACGCCATGGCGACCGAAGCCGCAGAATGCGGCGAACATCTTGACAGACCAATGAAGCAGGCCGATATTAGATGTGATGCAAGGGGCGGCCTTCGGGTCGCGCTTTCCCTCCAGCATCGCCACAGGGCACGACAAGTGCCCTGTTTTGTTTTATCTTCTCGTCCATGTACTTCTACTACATCGACGAGAGCGGAAGTACCCACCCCCACTCAATCCCAATCGAAAACGGTCAGACGCCGGTGTTCACGCTCAGTTCGCTGGCAGTCCACGAGCAAACCTGGCGAGAGCTTGACCGACAGTACCTGTACCTCAAGCGTGAGTTCTTCCCCAAAGAGATAGGCACCAAACGCGCCGAATACCACGAAGTCAAGGGCAATTACCTGATCTCGCCCGCACACCGAGACAGCAAACGGAACGCGGAATTCTTGAGGCGCGTACTCAGGCTGTGCGACTCGCTTGGAGTCAAAGCCTTCTCAATCTCATTTCTCAAGAACCACGAGAACCCCGCTTCGGCGAAGTCGATGTACAGCTTGGCACTCCAGTATCTTGTCGAACGGCTGCATCTTCACCTGGAGACCAGTCCTGGAGAGAACCAGGGGTTGATAATCGTGGATGAGCGGTCAAGAGAGCTTGACAGGGACGTCGCCCAAAGTCACCTTTCGTTTCTCTTTGGCAACCCGACCGGACGCACGTTCTACATGATGGTCGAAGCTCCACTCTTTGCCGACTCAAAGCTCACTGCTGGCATTCAGATCGCTGATATCGTGGGTGCTTGCCTTTACGCCAACACTATCCGTCAGAAATGTGGCGAGGTTGATGGCGCGCCTGATTATTCCGGTATTGCTAAGTTCTGGCCCATGCTCGACAAGCTACAATTTCGCGGGCCGCCGTTGAATCCTTCCTTCAGCACGACGTACGGCTACCGCATCATTAACCATCAGCCGACGGCTCAACCCTAAGCAAGCCCACCCTCACCCCTTCGGTTAAACTGCACGCCATGGCGACCGAAGCACGCCCTACCGCAGTCCCCGTCCCGGAGCCAGACCTCACGCGCGCCCGGATGATCGCCCGCGCGACCGCCCTGCGCGACCTGCTCCTCGCCGACCAGGACGAGGCCGACAAGCGCGGCTTTTACTCCGAACAGCTGCACGACGAGTTCACGAAGGCCGGCTTCTACCGCATGCTCCAGCCCCGTATGTTCGGCGGCTACGAGTTCGACCTCGCCACCTACTACCGCATCAGCGTCGAGATCGGGCACGGCGGCGGCGCCGGCATCGCCTGGTGCCTCAACCTGGCGCACCATCACTCCTACATCGTCGCGTCGTTCTGGCCGGAGCAGGCTCAGCGCGAGATCTTCGGCGACGGGCACTTCGTCGCGGGGGCGCGCGCCGGCGGCACCGCCACGGCGAAGGCCGTCGACGGCGGCTACATCATCAACGGGCGCTTCCGCTACTCCTCCGGCGTCCCCTACTCCACCCACCACCTCGTCGCCGTGAAGATCGACGGCGCCCACGCCGACGGCCCGCCGGACGGCGCGATGTGCTGGGCCGTGGTGCCGCGCAACCAGTACGAGATCCTCTGGGACTGGGGCAACTTCGCCGACCTCGGCCTGCAGGCCAGCGGGTCGAACACCGTCATCATGAAGGACGCCTGGATCCCTAAACACTGGCTGGTCCTGGACGACTTCCGCACCTTCGATCAAACCAACGGCAGCCCGGGCACCCGCCTGCACAACAACCCGATGTACCTCGGCAACCACGGCGCCATGTACCACGCCGGCCTCGTCGCGCCGCAGGTTGGCGCCGTGCGCGCCGCGCTGGACGAGTACGAGCAGATCATGCGCACCACCCGCAACTGGATAGGCCCGCCGATCCTGCAGATGGAGGACCGCAGCCACCAGACCGCCTACGGCCTCGCGACCGCCCTCTGCGACTCCGCGGAGATGATCCTCATCCGCTCCGCCGAGATGTGCGCCGAGTACTCGCAGCGCTGGGCGGACACCGGCCGGCCCTTCTCCGCCGAGGACGACACGCGGCTGTTCGGTGCCCTGCAACAGGCCGGGCGTCTGGCCTGGCGCGCCATGGAGCAAATCTGGACCAACGGCCCCGTCGACGAGGCCAAGGCCGGCGCGCGCCTCCAACGCTACTACCGGGACCTCTCGATGTACCGCATGCACGTCTCCGCCCGGCCACTCAACCTGGCGCCGCGCATCACGCAGCTGAGCTTCGGCATCGCCGCCGAGCCACCGCCGCCCACGGGCTAGGTAGTCAGTCCCGTCTCCCACGGGAGGGAGAGGGCTAGGGAGAGGGTGCGGCGCCTGGTGAAGATAACGATCCGCGCTTACCAGCCGTCCGATCACGCCGCGATCTGCTCGCTGCACGAACGCACGCCCCTGCCGGACGGCACACTACCAGGCGCGGACGATTGGCCCTCCGAATTGGACGACATCCCCTCAAACTTCAGAGCCTTCTGGGTGGCGGTGGACCTATCGGACGCCGTGATCGGCACCGTCGGCGTCCAGGACCCGTCGATCCACCCTGCAACCATCGCCCTGCCTGACTTCTTGGTGCAGCCAGTCCGTACCGCCCGACTGCGCCGTCTCGACGTAGACCCGCAGCACCAGCGTCAGGGCTTAGGCCGCCGTCTGGGCCAGACCGTCGTCGACTGGGCCCGCGACACCGGCTTCGCGCGCGTCGTCCTGGACACCACAACCCTCCAGCTACCCGCCATCGCCCTTTACGAATCGCTGGGCTTCAGGCAGGCCGGGCAGACTCGGTTCCAGCGCTGGGACATACTTTGGTTCGGGCTCATGCTCTAACGCCTGCTGGTCTGTAGGGGCGAGGCATGCCTCGCCCCTACAGACCAGCATCTTGTTCCCTGTTC
>CAZNHI010000127.1:0-6611 GCA_964572535.1 uncultured Dehalococcoidia bacterium | reverse complement strand
GGCGGTATGTACGACCAGGTTGGCGGCGGCTTCCACCGCTACTCCACCGACGCCGTCTGGCTGGTACCCCACTTCGAGAAAATGCTCTACGACAACGCCCTGCTGGCGCGCACCTACCTCGACGCCTGGAAGCTGACGCAGGAGCCGTTCTACCGCCAGGTCACGCAGGAGACGCTCGACTACGTGCTGCGCGAGATGACGGACGCCTCCGGCGGCTTCTACTCCACCCAGGACGCCGACTCCGAGGGCGAGGAGGGCAAGTTCTTCCTCTGGACGCAAGCTGAACTGGCAACGGTGCTGGGCGAGGACGCAAAGCTAATCGGGGCCTTCTTCGGCGTCAGCGAGGCCGGTAGCTTCGAGGGCACAAACATCCTCAACGTCCGCAAGCCGGTCGCACAGTTCGCAACGGAAAACGGCATCGACGACGCCGAGTTCGCGTCAAAGCTGCACGAGGCCAAGTCGAAACTCTATGGAGCGCGCGAGCAGCGCATCCACCCCGGACGCGACGAGAAGGTGCTCACCGCCTGGAACGGCCTCATGCTGCGTGCCTTCGCCGAAGCTGCCCTGGCTTTCGACTCCGAGCCCTACCTCACGGCCGCCGTCAACAACGCTGAGTTCCTGCTCACTCTGATGCGTCCTAGCAAGCGAATATTGCGCACCTGGAAGCAAGGCGTGGCGCGGCTCAACGGCTACCTGGAGGACTACGCCTGCCTGATCGACGGGCTGATCTCCCTCCACGCCGCCACGCTGGATCAGCGCTACCTGCGCTCGGCAGTCGAGCTGACGGACGAGATGCTCGATCTGTTCTGGGACGACGGCGTTCAGGGCTTCTTCGACACCGGCCGCGACCACGAGGCCCTGGTCACCCGCCCGCGCGACTTCTTCGACAACGCCACGCCTTCCGGCACCTCGGTCGCGGTTGACGTTCTGCTGCGCCTGGCGCTCTTGACCGACAACGCCGAGTACGAACGCCGCGCCGCGACCTGCCTGCGCACCCTTGCCCCGTACATCGAAAACGCCCCTACCGCCTTTGGCCGCCTGCTCTGCGCCCTCGACTTCCACCTTTCGCGCCCCCAGGAGCTGGCGATTGTCTGGAAGGAGTCTGGCCTGGACGCGCATCCTTCAACCTCGGGACCACCGGATTCAGAACCCGTTCGTCCTGAGCCTGTCGAAGGACGCGAGCTTCTGTACACGGTGCGAGAGATCTACGCCCCCAACCTCCTCCTGGTCGGCGGCCCCGCAGGCCAAACAGACAACATCACGATGCTGCTGGACGACCGCGAAGCCCTGGACAGCAAACCTACCGCCTACCTCTGCGAACGTTACATCTGCCAGGCGCCGACTACGGACCCTGCGGAGCTGAGCAAGCAGTTGGAAGCTGCGCTAAGCCAGCCGTAATCCTCTACCGCCGCCATGCATTCCAGGGACGTTCGATGCCCAGCGTGATCCCAATCCCCGGCTGCAGCTCCCAGCCCAACGGCACACCAGGGCTAGGCAACGACTCCTCCGGTTGCCAGCCCGTCCACTCGTCATCGAAGGGTGACGCGCCGGCCTCGATCAGCGGTTCAAGCTCTTTGCCCGCGTCGTAGAGCCGCTCAACCTCTGCGCTCGTGTAGGCGCCACGCGAGTGCCACATGCGCACGAATTCGTGGTCCTTCCAGAAGTAGGAGAGGTCCGGCTTCACGATTATGTCGAGGAAATGGTCGGTGGTGTCGAAGCCGAGGTCGCAGCGCTTGAACGGCGCCTCGATGTTCACCTTCCAGGCGCGGAATCGTCCGGTGCCGCCGAAGTGGGAGTACGGCGGCGTGCCGCGGCCGGTATCGAAGAACAGCTCCACCGCGTAGTGACGCCCCGGCCACATCAGCCGCAGCATGTCCATGCGCGTCGGCCGCATAGAGGCGATGCGCTGCTCGATGATGTCCCAAACCTCGAACCGCGTGCCCTCAGGCCGATACAGCACCACAAGCTCGTCCGTGTCCTGCACGACGATGTGCGGCGTCGCCCACGCCTCACCGATGAAGAAGCCGGTGTTGCGCAGGATCACCGTCTCGCCCGGTTCCCAGCGCTTCTCGCTCACGAATCGATTCTAGACCCCGCTGTGTAGTGGCCGTTCGCGAACCGCCACTACGCGCTACGATTTCGCCGTGACGCCTCTCACGCCTGAACTCGAAGCCTTCGTCAGGGACGCCCGCGTCGCGCGCCTGGCGACCGTGGACGAACGCGGACGGCCGCACGTCGTGCCCGTGTGCTTCGTCTACCAGGACGGCGCCGTCTACTCGCTGCTCGACGCCAAGCCGAAGCGCGTCCCCGTGACCCGGCTGCGCCGCGTGCGCAACCTGCTCGCCAACCCCAACGTCCAGCTCCTGGTCGACCGCTACGAGGAAGACTGGTCGCGCCTCACCTACGTCCAGCTGCGGGGCCGCGCCGAGCTGCTGCAGCCCGGCACAGAGCACGCCGTCGCCCTCGCCGCCCTGCGCGCCAAATACCCGCAATACGCCTCAATGGCCCTCGAAGACGCCCCCATGATCAAGCTAACCGTCGAAGACGCGGTCTCCTGGCGCGCGACGCCGTAACGACCTCGCCTGCCCGCCGAAGGGCCCGTCTGCCCGCGAAGCATCCTGCCACGCCTTACAATGGCAACCAGGATGTCTCGCGAGCAATACGTAGCCAGCGACAAGCGCACCGGCCTGGAGGTTGCCGTCACGGGCGACTTCCCAGAGCACCCGCAGGACCGCATCCGCATCGCCCGCACCAGCAATCTGTTTGCGCGGCTGATGTCGACCATCCTCGCGATGGAGAGCGAGGGCGAGCGCCGTGAAGCCTTCGTGGCGGTCGAGACGCAGATGGAGCTGGCCGACGCGCTGATCCGCCACGAGATGGAAGATGTGCAGCGCCTGCTCCAGGACACCATGCAGAAGCTGGGCATCACGCCCGAGCAGATGAGCGAGATCGAGGAGGAGATCAGGCGCCGGCTCGGCGACCCGGGCGAGGGTGGCCCAGAGCCGGACTAAAGCAGCGCTCCTGAGACGATTTCTACCCGGACCTCTACGACTTGCCATGGTGCGTCCCTTCACGAGCCTTCACGCCAACCGTGCTCCCTGCGCCCCTTCAGCGGGGCCTCCGAGGGTGTCCCGACAGCGTTCACGCCAACCCTGCTCCATGCTCCCCTTCAGCGGGGGCTCGGAGGGTGTCCCGAAAGCGTTCACGCCAACCCTGCTCCATGCGCCCCTTTAGCGGGGGCTCCGGGGGTGTCCCCCGGCTTTCAATGCAAGAGCTCCGGGGGTGTCCCCCGGCTTCAATGCCGTATTACAATCTGCGAAACATGCACCCCTCTTCGTTTCCCCAGCGCTTCTGATGGCGCCCGCGTTTGCTGACGACGGCCTCAGCAACCAGGTCGTTCTCCCTGAACCGACCGGCGCCCGCGCCTGGGCTAACTCAACGCTCGCCGCGTTCCAGTTCCCCGTCTACCGCATCGTCTGGCTGGGCAGCTTCCTCGCCTTCCTGGCGTTCAACGTCTCGTCCACGGCGCAGTCGCTGGTCGCCTTCGACCTCAGCGGCAACAACCACGCGGTCGGCACGGTGATGTTCGGCCAGGGCGTCGCGATGATCCTGCTCAACCCTTTCGGCGGTGCGATCGCGGACCGGTTCAACAAGCGCCTGCTCATCCTCGGGGCCCAGAGCGCAATCGGCGTTGTCATCCTGGCGATGGCGATCCTGCTGGCGACCGGTCAGATCAGCATCCTCTGGCTCGCGGTAGGTTCTTTCGCCACCGGCTTGATGTTTGCCATCCTCGGGCCGTCGCGGACTTCACTGCTCTCGGATGTCGTATCGCCCAGCCGCATCGGCAACGCGATGGCGCTGCTGCAGGTCGGCAGCAACTTTGGGCGCGTCTGCGCTCCCGTCCTGGCCGGCGTACTGCTCTCCTGGGCTGTGCTGGGAGCAACCGGCACCTACTTCCTCATCGCCGCCGTCTTCGTCGTTGTCATCGTCACGATGTCTCAGATACCCTCCAGCCCGCCTCGCGGCAAACGCACCACCAGCGTCCTGGACGACGTGAAGATCGGTCTCAACTACACGCGACGCAACCGGCGCCTGCTGCAGCAATTGCTCGGCTATTACGCCATCACCGGGCTGGGGTTTACCTACTTCGTGGTCATGCCGGGCTTCGTCCACAACGAGCTGGGTGAGGGCAAAGCGGCCGTCGGCGTGCTCTACGGCGTAACCGCCATCGGTGGCTTCTTCGGCAGCATCATGGTTGCCTCGCTGGCGGATTCACCCCGCGCGCATCTCTTTCTCAAGCTCAGCAGCCTGCTCACAGTCGCCGCATTGATCGCCGTGGGGTTCGTACGCAGCTACGAAGGAGCCGTTTTGATCCTCCTGTTCCTGGGCTTCGGCATTGCCTCCTTCCAGACGCTGAACAACTCGATCGCGCTGCGGCTGTCCGACGCAGCCTACTTCGGCCGCGTCGCCGGCCTGCTACAGATCGCCTGGGCGCTGATCAACCTGGTCAGCCTGCCGGTTGGCTTCATCGCCGACGAGATCGGAGAGGGTGCCACCCTCAGTGGCGCCGGGGCCATCTTGCTCGGCGTTGTGCTGCTGCTGGCCTTCTGGGAGAGCAGGATCAAAACTCCAGGCGCCGTTTCCCCCGGGCATCCTGCTTCTTGATACGAGAATCGAGCTTCTCGTATCGCTTAAGATGCAGACTCATGACGCCAGTTCCCGCCACGTGGCGTAAATCCGATAGACAGGAGCCCTTATCTTGACCGCAAGCGTAGGCATCTTCGTGGACTCAACCGATCCCAGAGCACGCTTCAACTACAAGCTCACCTTGAAGGACGCCGCTGGACAGCCGCTGGCCGGCCAGGACGTAGTAATCAACGTCGAGGGCGCTGGCAGCCTGCAGCCCGGCCACGACGCCAAGACGCTGACCCGCGAAACCGACGCCCGGGGCGAGATCCTCTTCGCCTGGTTCCGCCGCTCGATCTTCGGCCGCGACGTCAACGCCACGGTTTCGGCGGAGCCGCGCAACCCGGACGCTTTGCTCAGTCTGGAATCTACCGAGGTAGAGACAGTGAACACCAGCTACCGGACCCGGACCTACCCGATACTCAAGCGCTAGCTTTCCAGCGGTAGTACCAGCGGCCCGGCAATACCCTCCAGCTGCAGCACGATGACCTCAGCGCCGTAGGCGTGGCGCAGGTTGTCGCGCGTCAGCACCTCCGCGGGCGTACCTTCTGCCACGACGCTCCCTGCTGCCAGCAAGACGAGGCGGTCGCAATATAGCGACGCCAGCGTCAGGTCATGCAGCGCCGCCAGCACTGCGACGCCCTCGTCGTGCGCCAGGCGCCGTAGCAGCTTCGCAATCAGCACCTGGTGGCCGATGTCGAGGTTGGCCGTCGGCTCGTCCAGCAACAGCGCCGGCGTATCCTGGGCCAGCGCCCGCGCCAGCACCACGTTCTGACGCTCGCCGCCGGACAGCTCCTCCACGCGCCGGTAGGCCAGGTCGCCGGCGCCCAGCACGTTGAGCGCGTCATCTGCCTTGCGGTAGTCTGCGGGGCCTTCCTGATCGAGGAAGCGCAGGTAGGGCGTGCGGCCCATAACCACAATCTCGCGCGCCAGGAAGCCCACCGGCAGCGTGGGGTTCTGCGGCACCACCGCAATCTTGCGCGCCAGGTCACGAGCGCTCAGATGCGCTGCAGCCTGCCCATCGATGCGCACCTCACCCGCCTGCAGCGCCACGCTACGTGTGATCGCCCGTAGCAGCGTCGTCTTGCCGCCGCCGTTGGGCCCCACCAGCCCCACCACCTCGCCCGCCCCGACCTCGAGGTCGACGCCTCGCAGCGCCTCTCGCTCCCCGTAGGCGACGCGCAGGCAGCGCACGGCCAGCATCAGAAATAGACCTTGCGCTGCCGCCGCAGCAGCAGCAGGAAGAACGGCGCCCCCACGAACGACGTGACGATTCCCACCGGCAGCTCGCCCGGGCTGACCAGCAAACGCGCGCCCACGTCTGCCAGGATCAGGAAGCTCGCGCCCACCAGCACCACAACAGGCAGGAGGCGGCGGTAGTCCGGGCCAATCAGCAGCCTCACGACGTGCGGCGCCACGATGCCAACGAAGCCGATGATCCCCACAACCGAAACGGCCGCCGCCGTCGCCAGCGACGCCGCCAGCAGCACCACTGCCTTCGTCCGTTGCACGTCCAGGCCCGCATATGCCGCCTCCTGCTCGTCCAGCTGTAGCACGTTGAGCAGGCGGCCGTGCAGGAAGATCACGGCCCCGGCCGGCAGCGCGTACGGCAACACGTAAGAGAGGTCGCGCCAGCTGCTGCCGTTGAACGAACCCAGCAGCCAGGCCAGCACCGCGCTCGAGTTCTGGCTATCGACGATCAGGATGTAAGAGATGGCTGCGACTGCCACCGACGAGATCGTTATGCCTGCCAAGATCAAAGTCGTGTTCGGCGTCTGGCCGCTCGAGTGCGCGATGCCATAGGCCAGCAGCACCGCCGCCATCGCCCCCGCGAAGGACACGGCCGGCAGCAGGCTGAAGCCTCCGTAGGCCAGCGGCAGCTCCAACACGATAGCCAGCGATCCCGCCAGCCCGGCGCCCGCCGC
>CAZNHI010000126.1:0-6626 GCA_964572535.1 uncultured Dehalococcoidia bacterium | reverse complement strand
GCCTCGAGGTTGGGCAGCGGCGGTGGCACTTCGCGGGGCCCCATGTAGGCCCAGATGATGCCGTTGCGCTCCTGCGCGGGGTAGACGGTCGGGCGGACCTTGTTCTTGAAGTTGGATTCGGCGGGTTCAGAGGGCATGTCGACGCAGACGCCGGCCGTGTCGAACTTCCAGCCGTGGTAGACGCAGCGCAGCCCCTCTTCCTCGTTGCGGCCGAAGAACAAGGAGGCGCCACGATGCGGGCAGGAGTTCTGGATCAGCCCGAGCTTGCCGGAGGTCGTACGAAACGCGATCAACTCCTCGCCGAGGAGCTTGACACGCAGCGGCGGGCCATCGGCGACGGGCAGCTCGGCAGAGCGGCCGGCGGGCAACCAGAACTGGCGCAGGAGGTCGCCCATCAGCGTCCCGGGGCCTACGCGGCTGAGGGTGTCGTTGTCCTGTGTGCTGAGCATGGCTGGCCTCCTGAATCGACTTGACTATCGGCGGTGATCTCTAACCTTCGCGTTAGGGATCGTCGCGTCTAGTAAGCGCCAACTGCGCGAGGTTTGCAAGAGGCTGGTGGGGGTGAAAGGGCGGCAGCGGGCAGAGATGGAGAAGGGCTTCGTCCTATTTGGCGGGCAGAGGGTGTCTGCGTTGAAGGCGGGGGTGACGCCGGCGACCTTCAGGTCGCCGCTACGTGCTACGTCGGGCTGAAGCTAGGCGATGGCCTCGTGGATCAGGGTCTGGGCGTCAGAGTAGAGCTCGGTGACGCTGCCGGCGACGACGGCGAACATGGCGATGACGGCGATGGAGAAGATGACGAGTACGAGGCCGTATTCGATGGTGGTCTGACCAGATTCTCGGTCCATGGGGGGCGCTCCTTGCCTTGATTAGCGATCAGGGTGTCGCTGGTGACGGCCTTTCGATCCGTGGCCGTGAAAGACATCCCTGTCTCTTCTTGCACCTTATAACGAGGGATCAGCGGGAATGTGTCAGCGCGCGTGGTGGTGGCAGCCGTTGGGCGCCCTGACAAATGCGGTGTGAGGTTGGCCGGGTCCGGCGAGGCAGCCGCCCCCGGCCTGGGGCAGACTAAAGCGGCAGGGCTAACGATTCTACAAACCCGCGCCAGCGGTCCGGGTTGCGAGTACGTAACGTTGAGGCCGGGGAGGTCGCTGCCTGATTGACGCGGCCCGCTGGCGCACATCGCGCGCCCATAGCGGCGGTCGCGGCTATAATGCGCCGCGAGCGATAATTCACAGCGAGGAGTCTTGACAAGTGACAACACCGCCTCCGATGGAGACGCTAACCGAGCTGAAGATCAACGACGCGCTGAAGCAGAAGGTGATGGAGGCCTACGTCCCCAACGACTGGCCGATCATCGTGGCCTACGTGGACGAGCAGGGGCGGCCGGGCATGTCCTACCGCGGCAGCGTGGTGGTGGTGAGTCCAACCCAGCTGGGCATGTGGGCCCGCAACGCCGAGGGTGGCACCTCCGGAGCTTTGGGCAAGAACGTGAACATGACGCTGGTCTACCGCGAGCCGACGCCGGACCACAACCGCTCCGCCGCTGTCGTGACGTTTCGCGGCAAGGGCCGTGTTGCCGCGGCCGGCGATCCGCTGCGCGACGCGGTGTACAACACGATGCCCCAGCGGGAGCGGGACGCCGACGCGGAGAAAAAGGGCGTTGCGATCATCGTGGACCTGGACAGCGTGATCGGCTTCATAGCTGGGTATCGCCTGCAGATGACGAAGTAGAGCCAGGGGCCATCAGCCAGATCAAGGCGCCCCGAATCTAATCCGGGGCGCCTTTGCATTTCGGGTTGAGGTTCATTGCGTTCGGCCCACCGCTACAGCTCAGGATTCGATGGTGATGGTGCCTTTGTTGCCGTCCAGGATGATCCAGGCGCCGTCCGGGATCTGAGTAGTGGCGACCCTCGTGGCGACGACGCAGGGGATGGCGTACTCGCGGGCACAGATGGCGGAGTGAGACAGCAGGCCGCCGGAATCGGTGACGACGCCGCCGGCTATCGCGAACAGCGGTGTCCAGGGCGGCGCCGTGCTGCGGCAGACGAGGATCTCACCGGCTTCGAGGCTGGAGCCTTGCGCGAGGTCAAGGATGACGCGGGCTTTGCCACGGCTGAGCCCACCGCTGGCGGCAACGCCGCTGATCACGTTGTCGCGTACCGAAGCCGGGACGTCGCCGACGAAAAAGCGCGACATAGATGCCTCTCGTTCGTCGAAGCCTGACGTGTCCGGCGGCGGGCCGATCAGCGGTGGCGGCGTCAGGGCGCTCCAGCGTGCCTGCTCCCGCTGACGTTGCTCCACCGTGGCAGAAAATGACCTGCCGGGATTGGCGGCCCCTTCAGCCAGCTCGGCCGGCGTCAGGTAGAAGACGTCGTTGGCGTCTGCGATTGCGCCCGTGGCTACCAGCTTCCTGCCCAGGGCGACGATCGGGACGCGGCAGCTGCCGACGAGGGTTAGCTGCCAGCGCGCCCGGCCCTCGCTGATCGGCACGTGGCCCTGGGCGGCGGCGAGCAGGGATCGGAACTCGGGGAGCTTGCCGGCGTCCAACTGCCCTTCGACGAGACGGATGGTCTCCTCGCGCTGTCGTACAGCACGTTCGATTGAGTTGGTGGGAGAGCGCGAGGGTTCGCGGACGTAGCGCGCAACCAGGTCCAGCACCTCATCCGGCGCTTCCGCCCAGGTCCTCTCGTGCTGGGACCAGAAGGAAGAGGCACGCCAGCCGTAGTCCGCGAGGAAGGCTGAGAGGAGCTGCACGAGACCCGGGCCGCCGGACGTTGTGGCGATGGAGTCATAGCGGCCGTCGAGTAGGCAGGCTGCGACCTCAGGATAGGCGAGGGCGTATTCGGCCATTGCGGCGAGGCGGGCCCCGGCTGCCCGCGTTTCGTTGTCGAAGCCCTGCAGCGTCGTGGCGGCAAGACGGGCGCCATCGCTGCCCAGCTCACGCTCGCAGAAGGCTATGAGGCGCGCACTCGGCACCATGTAGCCGCCGAAGAGCATGAGGGTGGGGAAGAAGGCTTCGCCCATCTCGCCCAGGACCACGGGGATCATCTTGACGAGGTCTGCGACCGGCATCGAGTCGTAGGCGCGGCCGCGGATGCGCTCGCAGGTGGCCTTGATCCGCGGCAGGTAGTCGTTCTCCCAGACGTCGAGTGCGCCCCGTTTCACGACCTCTGGTGGTGGCGGCGGCATGAGGCCGAGGGCGGTGTAGAGGTAGCCGTTGACGAAGTTGAGAGAGGCAGACATGGGTCCGGCCTGGATCAGCCCGCGGATCAGCGGCGAAACGGGCGTTGGGGCGTGGAGGCCGTCCTGCACCCAGGTGATCGAAGGGTCCGGGCTGGGCCAGGTGACGCCGGCAGCGTCAGCGGTTGTAGCATCCATGCTTGCCTACGCTCCCATATGCCTGCTGAGGACGCAAGCGACGGCGCCGAGCCGGCCGGCCGCCTCAGTCCTCGATGATTACGACGCCCTTTTCGCCGTCGATCGTGATCCAGGCGCCGTCGGGGATCTGGGCGGTGGCGACCTGAGTCGCGACGACGGCGGCGATGCCGTATTCGCGGGCGCAGATGGCGGTGTGGGAAAGGATGCCGCCCGCGTCGCTGACGACGCCGCCGGCGATGGAGAAGAGGGACGTCCAGGGCGGCGCGGTGGTGCGGCAAACCAGGATATCGCCGGGCTCAAGGCGATCGGACTCGTCGAGGCCGAAGATGACGCGCGCGCGGCCGCGCACGACGCCTTTGCTGGCGCCCATTCCGTTGATCCGTCGCGCCTCCGTTGAGCGCTCGACGCCGTAGCCGCGCATGTGGCGCATGACGGCCTGCAGGTCTGGCGGCGCGCTGCTCATCGAGGGTGCGACGCCGATGTACGCGGGTGGCGTAAGGCGCTCGCAGCGGCGTAGCTCTGCCGTCGCGGCCGCGACGGCGTCTTTGCGCGAGATCGACGGCTCGCGCGCGGAGGCCTGAACTTCGTCCAGGGTGAGGAAGAAGGCGTCGTTTGGCCCTTCGATGGCGCCGGCGGCGACGAGGCGGCGGCCCAGCGTGAGTACCGGGACGCGGATACCGGCCGAGATCTGCATCTGCCAGGACGCGCGCGACTCGCTGATCGCGACGTGGTCGTTGGAGGCGGCGAGCAGCTCACGGAAGCGCGGTAGCTGGTCGGACGGCAGCTTCGCCTCGGCCTCGGTGATGGCGGCGTGGCGGACGGCGGCGGAGCGTTCGAAGCCGGTGGAGGGCGAGCGGGAGGGGTCAGCCAAGTGGCGGGCGATCAAAGCCAGGGCCGGCGTCTCGTCTTCAGCCCAGGTGGGCAGGTGGGCCATGTACCAGCTGTCGGCGCGCCAGCCGTACTCGGCGACGTAGTCGCGCAGGCGTTGGAGGAAGATGGGGCCGCCCTCGAGCGACGGGATGACGTCGTAGCGGGCGGCCCGCAGCGCTTCTGAGAGCGCGGGCGAGGCGGCGGCGAGCGCCGTGAGTTCGCTGAGGCCGAGGCCGGTGGTGGTGGTCTCGTTTTCGAAGCCCTGGAGCAGGCGCACGGCGAGCAGGCCGCCTGCGTTGCCGAGTTCGCCTTCGAGGAAATTGATCAGCGCCGCGGTGGGACGCATGAAGGCAAGGACGAGCAGCGTGGTGTAGCGAAAGGCCTCCGCGGTCTCTTCGATGTACTGCGGCAGGCGCTCGGCGAGCTGGATGGTGGTCAGCGATTCGTAGTCGCGGTTGCGCATCTCGAGGCAGGCGAGGCGGACGTGGGGGCCGAACTCCTGCTCCCAGATCGGGATCGGGCCTTTGTCCTCGACTTCGGGGGTGGGCAGCGGCGGACCGAAGTTGCGCATGAAGCCGTAGCCGTTGATAAAGACGGTGGGGACGCCGAAGGCGATGGCCATGATGCGTCCGAAGATCGCCTGGGTTAGCGGTGGCTGTGCCCAGGGGGCGTGGAGGCGGTCGTGCACCCAGCTCTCGTCGTTGCGAGCGGGGTCTTGCCAGGTGACCTGGAAGTCGTCTGTGTAGGTGAGTACCAAGTGCTGTCTCCGAGGGTAGGGCGCGACCCCGATCACGGGTCCCATGGGGCCGAGCGAGGTCAGTATAGGGGCGGCGCCAGTGGGCCTGAACCCTGGGTCTGTGGTGCGAGGCAAGCGCCTCAAGCCACAGAAGGGTGCCAGCCTTTTCACGCAATAGTACCGTCCTAAGATGTGCCTATAACACCAACGGGAGAACAGATGATGACGACCGTAAATGCCCAGGAGCCGTCAGCCCAGAGGCTAGGAGGCGAAGGTGGGGGCGGGCTCGGGGTGGGAAGCCTCGGGTTTGCGGACGGGGCGCGGGGTGATCAGGAGGAGGGCGACCGCGATGGCGAGGCAAAGGACGCCGATGAGCCAGGCGTAAACGAAGCTGCCCGTCCAGTCGCGGCTCATGCCGGTGAGGGGCGCGCCGATGGCGCTGAACACGAGCATGAGCGGCGTGGAGGCGCCGCGGATGCTGCCGATGTGGGCGTGGCCAAAGTAGGCGGGCCAGACCGAGTTCTGGCAGATGATGAAGCTGGCGATGCCCAGCCCAAAGACAGAGGTGGCGGCGAAGACCTGGAAAATCGAGCCTGCGGTCATGGTCATGAGGAACCCGACGATCATGCAGACGGTGGAGATGGCGGCGACGTAGCGGGGCTGATAGCGGTCAACGGCCCAGCCGGTGGGCAGAGAGACGAAGACCGCGAAGACTGCCTCGGCGGAGAGCGAGAAGGCGACGATGTGGGCATCGAAGCCCTTGTCGTCGATGAAGAAGGGCACGCGGAAGATGCCGACGCTGCTCATCGCGAGCATGCGCAGGCCGTCGATCGCGGTGAGACGCCAGAAGGTCGAGGAGCGCAGGGCCTCATGGCGGGTCCAGGAGACCTGGTCGACGAAGGCCGGTAATCGAGCGCCCGAGGCGGGCGCCACGGCAGCCTGAGCGGGGTCGACGCCGTCGATGTGGAGGCCCATGTCCTCAGGGCGGCGGCGCATGATGAGCAATGCAACGAGGACGATTATGATCGCGGCGCCGCCACCGAGGATGAGCCAGGTGTCGCGCCAGCCCACCTCGTCGATCAGCAGCTGGCTCAGAGGCGCGAATATGAAGATACCGATGGGCATGCCGATGAAGGCGACGGACATGGCCTTGCCGCGCTGACGCATGAACCAGTTGGAGAGCGGCACGGACATGAAGAGGCTGCCGCCGCCGCCCTGGATGCCCGTGGCGCCGACCACGAAGAAGACGAGGATGACCTGCCAGCCTTCCTGGACGTTGGCGAGTGCGAACATCGCGACGCCGGCGACGACGCCCGCGCCGGCGAGGAGGAGCCGCCCGCCGTGCTTATCGATGAGGCGGCCGATGAGCCAGCCCGAGGCGGCGAAACCGATGATTCGCGCCGTCTGGGCCCAGCCGAAGATCGAGGTGCCGATGCCGAGGTCGTCGCGCATCGGCTTGATGAAGAGGCCGAGGTTGACGCCGCCCATGCCGGTGGAGACGGCGCCGACTGCCATCAAGCCCGCGACGATCACCCAGCCGTAGTAGATGCGGCCCTTAGGCTTCAAGAAGTGGGTTTCTGTCTGGTGATACTGGAGATTGTAAAGCGCACTGCTCGCCAGTATATGCCAAGACGTTGATAGG
>CAZNHI010000125.1:0-6660 GCA_964572535.1 uncultured Dehalococcoidia bacterium | reverse complement strand
GCAGGCGATCGCCGCCAAGACAGGCGTGGTGACCGCGGTATTCGTGAGCGCGCGGCCGGGAGTGGACCCGGCTCGACTCGCGTCGGACATCGAGCGGGACTTTCCCAACCTCGCAACAATCGCCGACGTATCCGAGTACGGCAAGGTGGACCAGGGCATCACGCTCCTGGACGCGGCTAACCTGGCGATCTCGATCCTCGCCGTGGGCATCGGCGCCATCGGCGTGATGAACACCATGGCCATGTCGGTCTTCGAACGCACGCGCGAGATCGGCATCCTGCGCGCCGTCGGCTGGAGCGGCGAGCGCATCCTGCGCATGATCCTCGGCGAGTCCCTTCTGCTCTGCATCGTCGCCATGGTGGCCGGGTCGGTCGCCGGTTTTCTTGCCATCCAGGCTCTGTTGCTCGTCGATACCATCCGCAGCCTCTTGCAGCCGGAGTACACGCTCGACGTCTTCCTGCGCGGCCTCGTGGTCGCCGTGGTCGTCGCCTTCGCCGGCGCAGCCTATCCTGCCTTCCGGGCTGTGAGGCTCACGCCCATGGAGGCCCTGCGCTATGAGTGACGGCACGCCCGTCGTCGTGATGCGCAACGTCGTCAAGACGTTCGAGGACGGCCGCGTCCGCGCCCTCGACGGAATCGACCTCGAGATTCAGGCCGGCGAGTGCGTCGCCATTGTCGGGCCTTCAGGCTGCGGCAAGTCGACGTTGCTCCACCTGATCGCTACCCTCGACCGAGCCGACTCCGGAACGATCATTGTCAACGGCGAGGACATTGCAGATGAAAAGAACCTCTCGCGTCACCGCGCCCGCGAGGTCGGCCTTGTCTTCCAGCTCGATAACCTGCTGCCGACGCTCAGCGCCGGCGAAAACGTCCAGGTGCCGATGTTCGAGGTAGGCCTCAACGCCGGTCAGCGCCGCGATCGCGCCCACCAGCTACTCGAACTGGTGGGTATAGCCGACAAGGCGAAGAACCGACCCTCAGAGCTTTCGGGCGGCGAACGTCAGCGCGTTGCCATCGCCCGCGCGCTGGCCAACCAGCCCCTGATCATGCTCGCCGACGAGCCGACCGGCCGGCTCGACTCCGTCTCCGGAGGCAAGATCCTTGACCTCCTGGACGATCTGCGTCGCGAGCGCGGCCTGACCGTGATCATGGTCACGCACGACCCCACGGTCGCCGCCCGCGCCGGGCGCATCATCCGCATGCTGGACGGCCGTATCGTCGCCGATGAGACGCCTGAGCCTATCGGCACGCCCAAAGCGTCGGCTTCTGGCGATGGCGTCACCGAACTGCAAGGGAACGCACCGTGATCGCCGGTACGCTGCGAGAGATCAAGACGGAGGAGTACAGGATGGGCCTCAGGCCGGAGGGAGTACGCGAGTTAACGCGCCTTGGCCATCGCGTCCTCGTCGAGGCCGGCGCCGGCGCGGGCAGCGGCTTCAGCGATGACGCCTATCGCGCCGCCGGTGGCGAGATTGTCAGCGCCGACGACGTCTGGGCCAACGCCCAGCTCCTGGTGAAGGTCAAGGAGCCTCAACCGCAGGAGTTCAGCAAGCTGAGGCGTGAGCAGACGCTGTTCACCTATCTGCACCTCGCGGCCGTGCCGGACGTCACCGCCGCCCTGCTCAAGGCTGGGACGACCTCGATAGCCTACGAGACCGTCGAGCTTCCGGACGGGTCGCTGCCATTGCTCATACCGATGAGCCAGATCGCCGGCCGCATGGCTCCCCAGGTCGCGGCGCGCTGGCTGCAGAAGCCGGGGCCGGGCCGCGGCAAGCTGCTATCCGGTCTGCCGGGCTCGCCGCCCGCGAAGGTGGTGATCCTCGGCACGGGCACGGTGTCCCTAAATGCCTGCGACATCGCCCTCGGCCTGGGCGCCAGCGTCACCGTGCTCGGCCGCCAGCTTGCCTCACTGAGGCGCTTCGAAGAGCTCTGGCCCCACCGCGTCGAGACCATGCCGGTCACCAGGACGAACATCGAGAGGGTGCTGACTGGCGCCGACGTGCTAATCAGCGGCATCCTCGCGCACGGTGGGCCCGCCGCACCGAAGCTGATCACGCGTGCAGACCTGCGTGCCATGGGCCCCGGCGCCATCGTAGTCGACGTCTCGATCGATCAAGGGGGCGTCCTCGAGACCTCCCGCCCCACGACTCACACCGATCCGGTGTACGTGGAAGAGGGTGTGGTGCACTACTGCGTCGCTAACATGCCCGGCGCCGTCCCCTACACGTCCACGAGCGCTCTGACCGCCGCGACGCTACCCTACGTGACGCGCCTGGCAGAGCTCGGCACCGACAAGGCGGTGGCGGCTGACCCCGCCCTGGCACGAGGTCTCATGACCCGCAACGGCGTCCTGGTGAATCAGTCCGTGATGGCGGGCAGGTAGCCGGGACTAGAACCGGCGCGACCACTCAGGAGGCCAGCGCTCCACAACCACCTTCTTGTCCGTGTAGAAGTCGATCGCGTCCCAGCTCTGGCCGTGCAGCACGCCCAGGAAGCTGTCCTTCCAACCGCTGAACGGGAAATACGCCATGGGAGCCGCAACGCCGATGTTCACGCCCACGTTGCCCGTCGTCACCTGGTTGCGGAACTGCCGCGCCGCGATGCCGTTCGTCGTGAAGATCGAGGAGGCGTTGCCGAACGGGTTGCTGTTGATGATCTGGATCGCCTGATCCAGGTCCGCCGCGTTGTTCAGGCTCAGCACCGGCCCGAAGATCTCAGTCGTCGTCAGATCGCTGCTCAGCGGTAGGCCGTCCAGCACCGTGGGGTTGACGAAGCTGCCACCCTCCAACCCCTCGATCAGCGCGTCGCGGCCATCCAGCACCACCCTGCCGCCCTGGTTGATGCCCTGCGCGATGCACTCTTCGATGCGCGCCTGGCTCTGCTTGGTGATCACGGGACCCATCTGCACACTCTCATCCAGACCGTTGCCCACCCGCAGCGAGCGCGCCGTCTCGACGATCGCGTCACGGAACTTGTTGTGCGCATCTCCTACCGTGACCGCGACCGAAACCGCCAGACAGCGCTGCCCCGCGCAGCCGAAGGCGCTGTCGCTGACGATGCGCGACGTCATGTCGATGTCCGCGTCCGGCAGGATGACGACGTGGTTCTTCGCCCCAGCCTGGCACTGCACCCGCTTGCCGTTGGTCGCGGCCCGGCCGTAGACGTAGCGCGCCACCGGTGTCGAACCCACGAAGCTGACGCCCCTGATCAACGGGTGATCGAGGATGGCGTCGACCGTCTCCTTGCCGCCGTTGACCAGGCTCAGCACGCCGGGCGGCAGCCCGATCTTGTCCACGATCTCGAAGAAGCGCTGCATGGTCAGCGGCACGCGCTCCGAAGGCTTGACGATCATCGCATTGCCGCAGGCAATCGCGTAGGGCACGTACCACAGCGGGATCATCGCCGGGAAGTTGAACGGCGTAATCGCCGCGACTACGCCCACGGGCTGCCTGATCATCAGCTCATCGATGCCGCGTGAGATGTTCTCCAGCATCGTGCCCTGCATCATTGTCGGGATGCCGCACGCCACTTCGACGTTCTCGATGCCCCGTCGCAGCTCGCCGCGGGCGTCGGCCAGCGTCTTGCCGTTCTCAATCGTGAGTGTGCGCGAGAGGCCTTCGAAGTTCTCTTCCAGGGCTTGCTTCAGCTTGAACAGGTATTGGATGCGCTCGCCGGGCGGCGTCGAACGCCACTCGAGAAATGCAGCCTGCGCCGCCTGCGCGGCGTCATCGATGTCCTGCCCGCCGTTGAGCGGCACCGTCGCCAGCACCTCGCCGGTCGCCGGGTTGACCACGTCCTGCCACTCGGACGACTTCGAGTCCGCCCACTTGCCGCCAATGTAGTTGCGTACGCGTTCGCTCACCGTAGACGCTCCCTTGGGCTGCCTCTAATTCATGCGCAGGATGCTGCGCGCCACCTCGCCGTTGGCCAGCGCGTCGTAAGCCTCGTTGATCTCGTCCAACGGGTAGTAGCGGCTGATCATCGGGTCGATCTTTAGCTTGCCGTCGAGGTAGAGGTCGACCATCTTCGGCAGGTCCAGCCAGGGTCGCGCCGAGCCGTACCACGAGCCCTTGATCGTCTTCTCCGTGCGCGGGATGTCCAGCGCGCTGATCGAAATGTTGTCGTTCTCCGGCGCCATGCCCACAACCGTAATCGTGCCGCCGGGACCCGTCGCGGAGTACGCCTGCTCGATCGTCTTCGAGTAGCCGATTGCCTCGAAGGCGTAGTCGACACCGCCGTCCGTCATGTTGAGCACCTTCTCCACCGTGTCGCCCGTCGAGGCGTCGATCACGTCCGTGGCGCCGAACTGCCGCGCAAACGCCAGCTTGTTCTCCAACATGTCCACGGCAATGATCCGCTGCGCTCCGGCCAGCGCCGCGCCCTGGATCACGTTCAGCCCAATGCCTCCGCAGCCGATGACGAGGACGCTGCTGCCGGGTGTCACCTTCGCGGTGTTGATCACTGCGCCGACGCCCGTCATCACGGAGCAGCCGACCAGGCACGCTTTGTCCAGCGGCATGTCCTTGCGCACCGGCACCGCGCCGGACTGGGGCACGATCGCGTATTCGGCGAAGCAGGCGACGCGCGCGAAGTGGTGGATGTCGGTGCTGCCCTTGTGCAGGCGCACCGTGCCATCGAACATCACCCAGCGCGGGCTGGCGGCGCCGTTGCACAGCACGGGCTTGCCGCCGGTGCAGAACTTGCACCAACCGCAGTTGGGCCGGAAGTTGAGGATTACGTGGTCGCCCGGCCGCGACAGCGTCACGCCCGGCCCCACCTTCTCGACGACGCCGGCGCCTTCGTGGCCCAGCACCATCGGCAACGGCGGGTTCCACTCGCCCTTCATCACGTGGTAGTCAGAGTGACACACGCCGGCGGAGGCGATGCGGACCAGGACTTCGCCCTCCTTGGGCTCGTCCAGTTCCAGCTCCTCGACGACGAGCGGCGTGTGCGGCGCGTAACAAACGGCGGCTTTGACCTTCATCCTGTGCTCCTGCTTTGAAAGCCGGGGACACCCCGGACCCCGCTGAAGGGCCGGGGACACCCCCGGCTCCCCGTCAACGGCAACTGGGACGTTCTTCGCCAGCGGGATTGTAGCGCTTCGTGAGTTCAGGCGAGAGTCTTCGCAACCTGTCTGGGCGAATCTACGATCATCAGCGCCGCGAGCGCCGCCAGCAGGACCGCCACCCACACGAACGACCAGGGGAGCAGATACGACGCCAGAACCAGCGCTGGGCAGGTCTGAAGGGTTGCTAGTGCGACAAGCTTGCTGGCTCCGCGTTGCTTTTGCGGTTCGAGCCTACGGCAAGGCGTCAGCCTACGTCTTCGTCCTCGAGGATCATCAGCGCCGTCTTGGCCAGCAGACAGTCCTCAGTCTTCGAGAGGTCAAGCCCCGTGATTGTCTGGATGCGCTGCAGACGGTACGCCGCCGTGTTCACGTGTACGTACAGCTCCTTCGCCGTCGCCTGCAGGCTGTTGTTGTTCGTCAGGTAGGTGGCAATCGTCTGCACAAAGTCGGTGCGGTGCTTCTGATCGTAGGCCAACAGCGGCCCCAGCACCTGCTCGACGAACGCCCTCAGCTCGCCACGGTCCGAAATCTGGAACAGCAGCCGGTAAAAGCCAAGGTCATCGAACGTGACGACCTCACCGCGGCGGCCGAAGCGCAAAGCCACCTCCGCCGCCCGCCGCGCCTGCGCGTACGATCGCGCTATCTCCCGCGGCGCCTTGCAGATGCCGCCGATGCCCACCGTCAGGGGCCACTCCGGGTACATGGAAGCCACGTACAGCGTCACGCTCTTGCCCAGGTCCGGCGGCGCCGATTCGTCCGGCAGCAGCACCACTAGCTCCTCGCGCCGCCGCGACACGATCGCCGCCGGTGCACGCTCTCGCACCAACTGTGCCACGCTGTCCAGCACGCGGCGCCGCCAGCCCGCGGCCCAAGCACCGTCGCCGCCGGGGTAGGTCTGGTCCCGGTTCGTTGAGTCGTCCGGCAGTAGAGCCAGCACCTGGTACGAGAGCGCCTCGTCGTAGCCCAGTCGCCGCGCGCGCTCCCGCGTCGCCTGCTCATCCGTCACCTGACCGTCGAGCAGGCCTTCGAGCAACTCGTCGCGCAACTCGGTCGTTACTTCCGCAGTCAGCCGTTCGCGCATCAGGGCCAGCGCGTACACGCTCGCCGCGTGCTGCGCCGCCAGCAGGTCTGCCTCCTCCGGCGTCGATGCATCCTCGTCCAGGGTCGCGGGTTCCAGGATCGCCAGGTAGCCCAGCGTCGACTCCCCGGCGATCACCGGCGCCAGCACGCAACCGTAGTTGACACCCCAGGCCGGCAGTGGCGGCAGGCGCATCGAGCGCCGTTCGGCCGCCATTGTCTGCAGCACCCGCCCCACGTACGCCTCGGTCGGCTCCCAGTGCACTTCGGCGCCCTTGCTGCCTGGCCACTGCATCTGCTGCGTCACCGGCCTCAACAGCCCGTCCAGCAGGATCACCGGCCGTCCCACCAGCTCCGAGAGCGCCACGGTGATCGAAGTCGCGTCGGCGCCCTGGAGCACCAGCGCGCCCAGTCTGTCGTGGATCGCCACCAGCAGGCGCAGCGTCGCGTTCTCGCGCTGCAGCGTCGCCCGCGCGCCGTCCATAGCGGCGGGCGCGGCGGGCGCCTTGGTCTCG
>CAZNHI010000124.1:0-6678 GCA_964572535.1 uncultured Dehalococcoidia bacterium | reverse complement strand
TCTAGCAGGTGATTCTCGTCGATTGTGAAGGCCTCGTCATCCTGCTCCCGCTGAAGCGGGCGGCCGCTTCGGACGTCTACGGTCGCTTGGAACTCCTCTTCGAACTCGATCGGCAGGGTCTCTTCCAGGGGATTGAGACAGCGGCTGCAGACTTCCGGCTCCACCAGCCGCAGCCTAGCCCGCACCAGCACGCCAGCCCCCGTAGCCAACAACTGGACGGTGCCGGTTACGTGTTCGGGAGCGCGGGCATCCGATTCGAGCACACCATCGACTTCGTCTTTGCGTGTGGCCCCGATGCCTTCCTGTACCAGGCCGGAGACATTGAAAAGCATCACCCTTTCTAGAATAGTTGCTGCACGATGAGGCGGTCAACGAAAGCCGCACCG
Source organism: uncultured Dehalococcoidia bacterium (assembly GCA_964572535.1). Classification (GTDB taxonomy): domain Bacteria; phylum Chloroflexota; class Dehalococcoidia; order DSTF01; family WHTK01; genus WHTK01. Next base: position 6,292 of record CAZNHI010000124.1, on the reverse strand, counting down.
AGCCTTGTTCCCCTACTTTCCGAAGCCTATAATCGCCTACTAGCAGGCCGGCGGGGCATGCCCAGGCCAACCCATCCCACGTTACGGACTCTCTCCGCCATTCCCTGCGCTCTGAATTTCATTATGACAAGCGCTTCAGACCTTTTTGCGCTCCAGGAGATCGATCTGCGCCGCGACGCCCGACGCGCCGTGATCGCGGACATCGAGGCGCGCCTTGGTGAAACGCCGGAGGTGCTGGCGGCGCGTGACGCTGTCGCGGCGGCGGCAACAAACCTCAAAGAGCTTCAGGTCCAGCAGCGCCACCTCGATGCCAAGGCGCAGGACCTCGACGCCAAGATGCGGCCGCTCGAGACCAAGATGTACAACGGTTCCGTGCGCAATCCCAAAGAGCTCACCGACATGCAGAAGGAGCTGAACCACTTCAAGGCTCAGCGCAGCGAGCTCGATGACGACGGCCTGGAGCTGATCGAGGCTATCGATGCGGTTAGCGCCCTGCTCGTGCAGCGCCAGGACGCCCTGAAGCGCGCCGAGGCGGAGTGGCAGGCGGACCAGAAGGACCTTGTCGAGGATAAGGGTGAAGCCGAGGTCGAGTACGCCAGCCTGGAGCGCGAGCGCGACCTGCGCACCGCTGAGATGGACGGGAGCATGCTCGGCCTGTACGAGTCGTTGCGCAGTTCGAAGGCAAGTCGCGCCGTCGCCCGCGTCGAACGCGGCACCTGCCAGGGCTGCCGCATCACACTGCCTACGCACCTGGTGCAGCGTGTGCGCGGCGGCGGCGTGCTGGCGCAGTGCCCTAGCTGCGAGAGGATCCTGGTCGCTGGATGAGGGCCGTAGGTTACTTTCGCGAGCCCGCGGCCAGCGCCACACGCCCGCAGGCAGGCCGCCCGGAGAGCATCAGCCGTCAGAATCGACGCTTCCTGGACTACTGCGAAGGCCAGGGTTACGAGGTGGCGACTACGTTCTCCGAAGAGAGCGGCAGCCCCGGCGGCCCGGCGTTCGCGCAGCTCATCGACTACCTGAAGCGCCCTGAGAAGGGCTTCATGATCGTGATCTCGCCGTCTGCTGCGATGCTGGCGGACGACGTGGTGGTAGCCGCAGCGCGCTGCCTGCAGGTCGAGCGCCTCGGCGCGAAGCTGCGGTTCATGGACGGGGACGACGCGGAGAGCGACCCTCTAGAGACGATCGTGAAGAGTTGGTCGAACTCCCGCAGCGAAGAGGTACGCGAGAAGGTCAAGTCGGCGCTGCGCCGCAAAGCCGTGCGTGGCGAGGTGCTGGGCCGGCCACCGTACGGGTACCACGTCGGGCCGCGCAACCGCCTTGAGGTGGTGGACGACGAGGCCGTGGTTGTGCGCTACATCTTCCGCCTCTATCTGCACGACGGCCTCGGCATCCGGCTGATCGCAAGGCGCCTCAACGAAGAGGGGCTGCGCACGCGCCGCAATCGCGCCTGGAGCATGGTCAGCATCCGTGACATCCTGCGCAACCGCGCCTACCTGGGCACGTACCAGCGCCTGGGCGTGCGGGTGCCGGGCACCCACCCGGCGCTTGCTTCCCCGGACGACTTCCGTCGCGTGCAGGAGCGCCTCAGCGCTCGCCGCACCAACTTCTCGCCGCGCAAGGTCAGCAGTTTCCTGCTCTCTGGCATGGTGATTTGCGAAAGCTGCGGCAACCGCATGATTGGCGTCAGCAGGCGCCAGTCCTGGACGCGGCGCGGCGACGGCAGCGAGCAGGTCGCCTCCTATCGCTACTACCAATGCGAATCGCGTACCAACCAGGGCATCTGCACATACAACACCCAGCGCGCGGACGATCTCGAAGGAGCGGTGCGCGGCCACCTCAGCGAATTGGACCCGAACAAGCTGGCAACCGCCGGCAACGACGACGCCGTGATCGCCCAATGGCAGACCGAATCGCGGCGGCTGCGCGAGCGTCTGCACCAGCTCGACCGGCGCCTCAACCGTGAACTCGAAGCCGCAGCCAGCAAGTCGATTACAAGCGACCGCCTGCGAACCAACGGCCTGGCGCTGGCCGAAGAGCGACTCAAGGTTGAAGAAGAGCTGCGTGATGCTGAATGGCGCGCCGAGCATTACGCCTCCGCGGTCGAGCGGCGACGCACGCGCAACGCTGCACTGCAGTTGCTGGTCGCCGAGTGGGAGACCCTGCCCTTAAACGACAAGCAGCAACTCCTGCGCGAGATGGTTGACCAGGTGCGAGTGGGCAAAAGCGGCACCCGCATCGTCCTGCGTCCATGACGGCGCACAGCGAGAACGAGATCTGGGTCACTTACTCCGATGGCGCTTCTCGCGGCAACCCCGGCCTCGCTTCGTACGGCGCGGTTGTCATAGATCCATCGGGGCAGGTGCTGAGAGAGATCTCTAAAACGCTGGGCGTGGCTACCAACAATGTGGCCGAGTATCGGGGGCTGATCGCGGCACTGGAAGCTGCGCTGGAACTCGGCGCGAGGCGGGTTGAGGCGCGCTTGGACTCCGAACTATTGGTACGACAGGCGATCGGGCGATATCGCGTCAAGAACACGGGGCTCATCCCCCTACACAACCAGGTGCAGGCGCTGCGCAATCGATTCGACCGCGTCGCGTTCGCTCATGTGCCGCGCGCCCTGAACAAACACGCTGATGCCCTGGCGAATCGGGCGCTAGACGGCGGTTCAGCTTGACGATCGCCGCGCTCCTGCTGGCAGCCGGTGAGTCGACGCGCATGGGACGTCTGAAGCAGTTGCTGCCCTGGGGCGGCACCACGTTGGTAGCATGGCAAGTTGCGCAGTTACGCGATGCGGGTGTTGACGATGTCGTCGTGGTGCTGGGGCACGCAGCGGCGCAGATTCGCCCCGCGGTGCCGGCAGAAGCGCGCGTGGTGGTCAACGACGCGTACAAGCAAGGACGCGCCACGTCGCTGCGAGCCGGGGCGGAGGCACTGTCTGGGGGCGCTGGCGGAGAGGGGGCGGCAGACGGGCGCTCCGCCTCCGAAATCGAAGCTGTCTTGATCCTCAGCGTAGATCAGCCGCGTCCTGCGTGGCTGTCACGGGCGCTGATCGTAGGCTGGCAGGCGAAGCGACCGCTGGTCATGTCACCGCGCTTCGAGGGCCGCTACGGCCACCCGATCCTGCTGGATGGCTCGTTGCTGCCTGAATTGCGCCAGGTTAGCGACGAGACGCTGGGCCTGCGCGCCGTAATCGACCGCCACGTGGCGAGGGCGCAGTCGTTGTCTGTGAGCAATCAACGCGTGGACGTGGACCTGAACGCGCCCGCGGATTACGAGGCAGCCCTCGCTGCATTCGAGCGCGGCGAATGGACAGACGGGTGTTAAGACTTCATCTAGGCAGGACTGCTGTTTCATTTGCTCTCTTGACGGAAGGCCAAAGGTCTGTAAGTCTCATGGAGTAACAACCTAGACGCCGAATCTCTCGCAAGAGAGAGCGGGGGAACCAACTCTGGGGTGAATGGCGGCAACGCCAGGGGCTACCTTTCGGCCCCAACCCGACAGCTAACCTCGCAGGCGTAGGAAAGGCGCTTCCCGAAGGAGGCGTTTTTTGTTGCCGATAGGCAATCGGCCGCGCCAGCTCCAGCGCGTGGAGAACCGATGGCAATAGAGTTACCGGCCCACCGGCTGCGGCAGCTTCAGACCAAGGCCCCTGCATCTCTAGAAACCATCCTCGCTCCATCACTCGAACCGCGGCGCGAGCATGCGCTGCACCCGTTCTTCGTGCGCGCTCTTGAGATCAGCACCGGCGCCCTGGCGCTGCTGCTGATCAGCAGCCTCATCTGGGGCTATCTCTGGTTCCCCAAGTACGTCACCGTGGCCGTGCTGCTCTTCGACATCTACTGGCTCTGGAAGTCGTGGACCATCGGTTATCACGCCCTCAAAGGCGCGCGACTCCTGCGCGAGAACGCCGACCGCAACTGGCGCGAAGAGTACATGGCAACTCTCGAGCGCGGCGAGCCAGTGCTGAACTGGAATTCGGTCCGCCATGTAGTGATCATCCCGAATTACAAGGAAAGCGATTCCAAGCTGCGCTCCACACTCGAAACGCTGGCGGCGGTCGAAGGCGCCAGTCACAACGTGATCCCTGTACTGGCCATGGAGGCTGCGGAGCCGGATTCCGAAGGTAGGGGCCGAGCGCTGGCGCGGGAGTTCGGCTCGCGGTTCTACGACCTCCTGGTCACGGTGCACCCGCAGGGCCTTCCCGGGGAGATCCGCGGCAAGTCGTCTAACGAGGACTGGGCTGCGCGTCGTGTAGTCGACGAGCTGGTGATTCGGCGCGGCCTCAACATCGACGACCTGACGGTGACGAGCTGTGACGCCGACACGCAATTCCATCAGCAGTACTTTGAGGCGCTCACCTACCACTTCGCCACCGATACGGAGCGTTATCGCCGCTTCTGGCAGGCGCCAATCTTCTTCTACAACAACATCTGGCAGGTACCGGCGCCGCTGCGCGTGCCAAACGCGATGTCGGGCCTCATCCACCTGGGCCGTCTGAGCCGCCAGCGCCGGGTGCTGTTCTCTCAGTCCACCTACAGCCTCTCGATGCGTATGGCACACGACGTGGGCTATTGGGACACGGATATCATCTCAGAGGACTGGCACATGTTCCTCAAATGCTTCTACAAGCTGGACGGCCAAGTAGAGGTGGAGCCGATCTACCTGCCTCTGGGCAACGACGGCGCACTCTCCGCGACCCAGAAAGCGACGTACGTCAACCACTACCTGCAGGTGCGCCGTTGGGGCTGGGGCGCCTCCGACCTGGCCTACGCCGCCGAGCAGACTCTGAACCACCCCGAAATCCCGCTGAAGCGGCGGCTGCTGCGCCTTTGGTACTTCTTCGAGAACCACCTCATGTGGTCGACACAATGGTTCTTCTTGACGCTCGGCGGCCTGGTCCCACTAACCTACTGGCTCACGACTGGCGACACGCTGGCGCCCTGGTGGTTCTTCCTCGAGAACTGGGACTACCTCGACTTCCTGCCCGGCTTTGTTTCGCTGACGTCTGTGGTGATGACACCTACGCTGGTGCCGTTCCTGATCCTTATCGTGCTTGACCACCAGATGCGCCCGCCACCGCCCGTTTCACTGACCAGGCGTCATCGTCTGCTCGGCCACCTCTGCTGGCTGGCCGTCTCACCGATTACGTTCTACTCGTCAGCTCTTCCAGCCCTCGACGCGCAGGTTCGGCTGATGCTGGGCAAGCGCATGGAGTACCGCGTAACCGAGAAACTCTGAGGATCGTCCGATTCCGGCACGATAAGATAGCTGGGATGCTCGAACTGCTTTTCCTCGGCTCAGGCAACGCGTTCGGCGCGGAGGGACGCGCCTTCAGTTCGTTCCTGCTCAACGGCCGCTACCTGTTCGATTGCGGCCCAACGGTCCTGCAACAGCTGCGCAAGGCAGGCGTGGCGAGCCGGGACATCGAGGCGGTGTTCGTCAGCCATTTCCACGCTGACCACTTCTTTGGCTTGCCATTTCTGATGCTGGACGCCAAGTACAGCGGGCGCAGCGGAGACCTGACGATTGTTGGGCCGCCCGGGATTGAAGAGAGGACGCAGCGTCTTCTGGCCCTGGGCTATCCAGGGGTGGCCGACAGCCCGGGTTACCAGCGCCGCTACGTGGAGGCGGGCGACGGCAGCACGGACGAGGTGGCAGGTCTGAGCTTCTCCGCTGCGCGGGTCCAGCACGTGGACGAACTCGAGTGCTTCGCCTACCGAGTCGAAAACGGAGGGCGCAGCCTGGTCTATTCCGGAGACACGACGCTGTGCGACGGCCTGTTGCGGCTGGTGGACGGCGCGGACGTTATCGTGACGGAGTGCAGCTGCACGGAGGTATCGGTGCATCTGGGACCGTTGGGAGTGGAGGAAGTCGCGCGGCGGGCACCCGGGGCGCAGATCATCGTGACCCACCTCGACGGCCATCCGCACCCCCACAATTTCGACGGCCTGCACGTCGCGGAAGACCTCAAGCGCTTCCGCTTCTAGACCAGCGCTGCCCCTGTTGCTTAAGAGTTGCCCTTCGTTAGAATGGCGACAAGGAGCGCCTCGTGTACGGATTCGGTTTGCTCAAGGGCCTGAAGATGACGATGCGGCACTTCTTCAAGCCGCCCATCACCGTCCAATTCCCGGAAGAGGTTCGTCATTTCCCCGACCGCGCGCGCACCAGCCTGCTCTGGTTCGACGAGCGCTGCACCGGCTGCAGCACCTGCGCCCAGGCCTGTCCCGATGGCTGCATTCTGGTCGCGACGGAGCCGCGCGAAGACGGCAGCCTGACCAAGGTGCGCTACGAG
>CAZNHI010000123.1:0-6702 GCA_964572535.1 uncultured Dehalococcoidia bacterium | reverse complement strand
CGAAGAAGCCCTCGGTGACGAGCCCGCCGCGACGGTCCAGCTGATAGAGCAGGATGGCTCCCGCGCCGGCCAGCCCGAGATCGAGGTAGTAGCGCATGAAGAAGGCCTGCTGGGCGGGTCGTGAGCTGGCGGCACGCTGATGCACGATGGTCCGGCGCGTCGAGAGATAGGCCGGCACCAGCAGCGTCACGAACGCGAGCAAGGCGCCGCCGCCGGCCCACAGGTACGCCCCCGGCGTGAGGTGGACGCTGAGGTTGGTGCCGCCCGTGAGGTCGGTGAAGGGCGGCGTCTGACCCAGGAAGCTGATCACGGTCGCGGCCAGCGGCGGGCCGACAAGCATGGCGATCGCGAAGATAGCCAGCCCTTCGAGGGTGTAGATCTTCATTACCTGCGCCGTGGTGGCGCCGCGGCTCTTGAGCAGCGCGATTTCGCCCGACTGCCGTTCGATGAGCATCGTCGAGACCATGAACAAGTAGTAGAGGACGATGGCGGCGATCTGCAGCACCAGGACCAGCAGCGGGATGCGCGTGAAGAAGAGCTTCTCGTCGAAGCTGGTGAGCACGTCCGGGAGTTGCGTGGTCAGCGTGCTGCGCGTCACGTTGGTGGTCAGCGCCGTCTCGAAGCTGGTCAGCGACCTGAGGACGCCGTCGGCGTTGCGCGCGTTGATCGACGCCGTGTCGACGTAGAGCAGCGTCGTGTAGTCGCTGATCATGCCGGGCAGGTAGGCCGAGACGGCGTTGAAGAAGGTATCGCGCGAGATCAGGAAGGGCAGCGTGTCCCAGGTAGCCGTCTTGAAGGTGAAGAGATCTGTCTGCTTGAGCCAGAAAGCCTCTTCGGGGTCGTTCTGGGTGACGAGGCCGACCACCGTGACGTGCAGCGGTTCCACGTTGGGTTGCCAGAAGGGGTGCAAGTCGAACTTGTCGCCGATCTTGATGCCCAGGCGCTGCGCCGTCTCAGAGCCGAGGGCGACCTCGAGGTCCGGCGCGCTGGCGCCGGACAGCGTGGCGTCCGCCGGCAGCCTGCCTGCGACCGTGATGTGGTCCTCGGCGCCGGTGATGAAGTTGAAGTGCGAACGGGGCCGCGTTTCCGCCGGCGGGAACTTCTCGCCCGGCGCGGAGGGGAAGAAGGTGGAGCTGCGTCCGATGACCGTGGCGTCGCCGGTCAGGATGCGGCCGAGCTGGCTCTCAGCGCTGGACTCGATGTAGGCCTGGGTGCGCTTGAAGAAGTCGGCGGCGGAGCTTTGGGAGCTGCTGACCACCGTGACGTTGATCTCGTCCTCGCCACGCTCGTCCAGGGCGTACTTGAGGCCGAGGTCACGGATGGCGTCAGTGTAGATCGACGTTGTCGACATAATCGCCGCCGCGAGCACGGCGCCAACAACGACGGCGAGCAGCAGGCGCGCGTTAGCCCGGACGCGGCGGCTGACGATGGGGAGGATGGTGATCAGGCCCAGCATGTCTGGCCGTCATTGTTTCACGCCCGTGGGGAGGCGGCAAATGGCGGGCTGAGTCGTGCACAGCCAAGCTTCTAGTCGTCTAATCGGTGACGACTGTGAACGCGCGGAGGCCAACCTCCGTTCCCACCTGCGGTATCGTGATCCAATCTGAAGAAGTGACCGTTGCCCAGTTGCGCGTACGCGCGTCTGGAAGCCGGCTGACCTTCCCCGCTGAACGAAAAGCAACGTATAAATCATCATTCTCCGCGTCGTAAGAGATGCCCTTCGGATCGCTCTGGTTGGTGCCAAAGCCGGCCGGGTAGGCTGCAACCAGCTGCCATGAGGTGCCGTTGTCGAGGGACCTCCAGATCCCATCCGTGTTTACCGAGCTCTGGTACAAGAACCCGAACAAAAGGCCTGGTATTTCTGTTGCAATTATGTCGAGCCGCTCAGCGCTGACAACGCTTCCATCACCAAAACTCAGCCGAGTCGTGAACATGTTGCCGTTGTCATCTGACGATCGTATCAGGTGGGTGTAGGTGACGTTGTTCGTGACCAAGAGTCTCGTACCTGCCCAGGCGGCTCGAAACGCGTTTGAAGTGCCTAAGCCTTTCGTGAGTACAGTCCAATTGTCACCATCGTCGGTACTGACGGCTAGCCTTGCGTTGCCTGTCCCATTTTGGACGACGGCTGCGACGCGGCCCGGAATGGAGCGGCTACAAGCAACGCCCCCATTCACGTGAACTGCCGTAGTCGTGGTCTCTAAGGACGGTAAACCAATCGAGCCACCGAAATCCCCGGACTTGTAGATTCGCAACACGTCGGGGCTGCCGGATAGGTCCAGCCAGGCCAGCCAAAGACTTCCAGCACAGTAATCGGCATCGACCGGCGCGAAGCTTCCGCCAGGAGCCGCCGTTTGGGCCCAGGTTTCGCCGCCGTCTTCTGAGACGCGGAAGGTTTGCCCACCTCCCGTACCTTCTTTGTGCACCATTAGGCCATTACCGAAGCTCTTCAGGTTCTGCGAACCTCCTGGCGGTGTCCCGGTCTTCGTAACCCATCCGGTGCCCCCGTCGATTAACCTCTTGTATTGCCCGCCGGTTGTGATTGCGTAAAGGCCATCAAAGCCACACGTGACAATCGCTCTACTCACGGATCCGTCGTAATAGATGAAGCCACACTCGAACTGCTGATAAGAGACGCAACCGTATGGCGCACCGGAAGGACAAGGCATGACCCGGTCAGCGGTGGGATGCCCTAACTGCTCGTACTCCTGGCCGTAGACAGTCCAGAATTCGCCGTAGACGTACCAGAAATCGACCACGTTGGGATCCGAGGTGAGGGAACTCGGTACGCCAGTGGCTGAGATGAAGTTTTGTGTCAGCAGGAGGTCGCTGACGCCCACGTAGCACGTGTGCAACCAGCGTGACGGGTCGTTACAAGGCCCCTGATTGCTCGAGTAGGTAGAGCCGGGGGTTGCGCCTAAATCCCCGTACTTCTCTCGCATCCCGGTTGCAAACTGAGTGTCCGCGTAGTAGCCGGGACCGCTGTTGTTAGAGGTGTGCGGGACGTCGGGGTTATAGACTTCGTTGTCTGGAGGCGGATCACCTGGTGGATCAGACTGGGACAAATGCAGAATCGAAAAACCGGAAAGGGTCGCATTCTGGGGTATGCCATTCAGCCTCATCTCGAAATGGAGATGGCCGCCGGGAAGATTCGTCATCTCGAAGCAGGAGCCACTGGGAGGCGTCGGATCCACAAAGCCTGTGTTGCCTGCACCTCCAATCCATTCTCCCTGGTTGATCTGACTACTATTTGGGAACGTAAGCCATGAGCACATGTGCCCGTACAGTGACTGCCAACCTCCGGCATGCGAAACGATCGCATGTTTGCCGTACCCAATCCCTTCTCCCTGATCCATGTATGTGATGGTCCCACCGCCTACCGCCTTCAATGGCTGCCGGTCATTCATCGAACCGAAATCGATTTCCCAACCAGGATGACCGGATACGCAGGCAGGAACACCACCCCCACCAACCGGGCAACCGCCGTCTCTGTATTCCCCCGTTCCTTCACTCCATGGGAGGCGAAAATCCTCATATCCGTTAGAAGGAGATCCGTCCGCCATCACTGGTACGGCGCCCGAGCCGAATGTAACCAATGCAAAGCTACTTAGTGTGCCCAGCAGCATCCCTGCTCGCTTGAAATGCACGGAAATCCTCCAAGTACGGGCGGACGCTTTACCTATGGGGTGAACCTGAGACTCGAAACGACCGTGATGGCTTCGCTTTGGTCCATGGCTGAGAACTGAACCGACCTGACGTCCGTTGATCGGTCAGCAATCTGGACACCTATCCATAGTGCTTTCGACTCTCCTACAGGCCGGAGAACTTCGAATCCGATTAGCCGCGCTATGCCGTTTGGGATGTTGTTGGAAGCAGTCTGATTCCTCTCGTGAAAGCAAGATGCGGCTTGAAGTCCGGCGACCGGAAGTGAGCCTTTCATGGGACAATCGAGCAGCGTGAATGGTCTTTCTCCAACTGCTTGGATTGAGACACGGGCTACTTCCCTGTTCGTAGCTGTCTCAGTCTTGGTGACGAGAATGGAGAATGCGTAACCATCGCCGCGCGTTGCCGGGAGTGGCAAAACTATGTCGCCCCTAACGACCTTCCAGTCAGGCGGATAGCAGAAACTGCCGTTGATTAATTCAGAGTCGTACAACTGATACCCAGTCGGGCATCGTTGACCCGCAGCATCCAAGGCGGCCCTTTTCTGTGTGGCGTCTTGAAGGACTTGAGTGTCTGGAGTGATGTAGTTTGCGTAGACGAAGGCAGGCGGGGGAGTCGGCGTTGGAGTGGTTTCTTGCTCGGGGACATTGGTTGGCGTCTCTGCGATCACTTGGGCAGGCGGTGACGCGCCGCCACCGTTGCCGTCGCTAGCGCCTAGCGCGATAGCGCCCGCGAGGACGCCGCCGGCGCTGAGGGCGACTACTACTTTGGTGAGGCCGGAGAGACTCTTCAGGTTCATAAGCGCACCAATCGTAGAGCAAGTAGGGGGGAGCGCGTCAATAGCCGAGGCGATACTTTTGTTAACGCCTGGTAATTAGACAGTCGGCAGGCGCGCTCGGTTTCCGTAGCGGGGTCTGGCGGGCTCAGGCGCTAGGGGGTGAATAGGATGCTAGCGACTATCTCCGAAGCTTCAATCTGGCTTTGCGGTGAAAAGGTGACTGTGCTCCCTCCCGGCCGGAGAGACCGTGCAACCTCACGGGTTGCACCTGATGCTGGCTATGATCTCAAGGCCCTCTGCTTGATCTTGTGAGGAAAATGACACGGCGTCTTGGCCGGGAATCTGCTCCGCGACCTGAAGACTCGCAATGGTCTCCGGAAAATCAGGCAGCTTGTGGGGTAAGGAAACGTGAATGATCCTCGCAACATCGCCCGGCAGAGAGTTGCGAGGAAGGGCCCTTCTCTCTCGAAAGCATGCCTTCGCTTGAAGTGAGCCCGCCTGCAGTAGGCCGGGCGTCGGGCAGTCAAGTGTTCGGGTGTAAGGCTGGCCGGCAACTGCGATAGCGACGAAAGTGACTTCACGGCCGGTAACTGGGTCTGGCTTGCTGACCTGGAGGGCAACGCTGTAGCCCTCCGGTCTTTGAGCCATAGGGAGTAGGGCTATATCTCCGTTAACCAGCTTCCACGTGGGCGGATAGCAGAAGCTGCCGCCGAGCAGCATGGATTCATAGAGAAGGTAAGAGTCCGGACAGCGCTGTGAGGTGGCCTGAAGCTCGCTTTGCCTCCTGGCAACTTCGCTGAGGGCCGCTTGATCAGGTGCAATGTGGTTAGGAGAAATGATGGGCTGGAGGGTTGGTCTCGGGGCGGCTGTACGTTCAGGTACGTTGGTTGGCGTGGCCGTAACAACCTGCGCGGGCGGTGACGCGCCGCCACCGTTGCCGTTGCTCTCGCCGAGCGCGATCGTGCCTGCGAGGACGCCGCCCGCGCTGAGCGCGATAACCGCCTTCGTGAGGCCGGAGAGACTCTTCAGGTTCATAAGCGCACCAATCGTGGAGGACTCAGCTACCTGATCTAACGCTCGGCACGCGCGATCGGTTTCCGTAGCGGGGTTGGCGGGCTCAAGCGCCGCGTATAATCCGAGGCGTGACGTCCGCCCCTGACCGCAAGCCGCTCCTCGCCATCCTCGACGGCCACGGCATCATCCATCGCGCCTACTACGCCCTCAAGGACGCGCCGCTGGTCGCCCGCCGCACCGGCGAGAACACGAGCGGCGTCTTCGGCTTCACGAACACGCTGCTGGCTGTGATCGACGACCTCAAGCCGACGCACCTCGTGGTCGCCATTGACCTGCCGGGGCCGACGTTCCGGCACCTGCAGGCCGCGAGCTACAAGGCCACGCGCTTCGAGAACGTCAAGTCGCAGGTGAACAACGCGCTCGCCACCGTGCCGGAGTTGGACGAGTCGATTCGCGCCGAGATCGCCGAGCTGGTGGCCGTGGCCGAGAGCCGCGACCAGATCAAGGAGGGCGTGTACAACACCGCCGACGCCGCGGGCATCGACCCCGACGTGCGGCTGGAGATCGAACGCGCGCTGGCGCCCGTCGAGTCTACGTGGGACCTCGGGCGCCAGATCGGGCGCTGCCTGGAGATGATGGAGGCGTTCAACATCCCGGTGTTCAGCGCCCAGGGCTACGAGGCGGACGACGTGATCGGCGCGCTGGCCGTGCAAGCCGCGGCGGCGGGCATCGACACGCACATCGTCACGCTGGACTCTGACCTGGTGCAGCTGATCCAGCCCAACGTGAGCATCTACATGATGCGTCCCTACCAGCGCGACCACGTGATCTACACCGAGGAGACCGCCCGGGAACGCTACGGCTTTGCGCCCAAGCGCATGACCGACTACAAGGCCCTGCGCGGCGATAGCTCCGACAACATCCCTGGCGTCCCCGGCATCGGCGATGGGACGGCGACGAAGCTGCTGGCGCAGTACGACGGCATCGACGAGATCTACGCGCGCATCGACGAGGTCAAGCCGGACAAGCTGCGCGAGAGCCTGCGCCAGTACGAGACCCAGGTGCGCGAAGCCCTCGACCTCGCGACCATCCGCACCGACGTGCCCGACATCGTGCTAGAGATGGAGGAGGCGGTTGTCGGGCGCTACGACCGGCAGCGCGTGCTCGACCTGCTGCGCGACCTCGAGTTCCGCACGCTGGTGCCGCGCCTGCCCGCCGTCCAGGAGGGCTTCGTCTCAGCCAACGCCGCC
>CAZNHI010000122.1:0-6758 GCA_964572535.1 uncultured Dehalococcoidia bacterium | reverse complement strand
GCCACCGCGTCCTTCGTCGCCTGGCTGCTGGCGTCGTTCTGCGGCGGGATCGTGGCCCCGGGGCCGAGGACGAAGACGTCCACCTCCATACCGGGGTGGATCAGACAGACGAAGGTGAATGCACCCAGCTTGGTGAAGGTCACCGAGAACTTGCCGTTCTTCACAATGAAGCCTGAGCTGAACGGCTTGCTAGCGTCGAAGCTCGCGGCGGCTGTCGCATCGTGCGGTTCCGCAGGGTCTCCGGGCGGCAGGTTACCGAAGCTGACGGTGTGGGGTTCCTCGTACGGGTTGGTCCACTCCACCGTATCTCCCTGGTGAAGCAGTATCTGATCCGGGAAATAGAGGTTGACTGATACACCCCCCTCGCCGCCACCGGCCTGAGCCTTAAAAGTAATCGCCGCGTTGGCGGTTGGGGCATCGGCCGTCAGGAGACCGGCGCCGGCTGCCATCACGGCAAACAGAACCAGCCCCAGGGCCTTCCAACGAAACCGGGTCGCTAGTTTCCGCATGGGAACACTCCTTGCAAGCTAAGAAACTTCTGAACTCGGGAATACTAACGCGACGTAAACGCACGTTCTAGGCTGCATCACGCTGTTTTGAAGAGATTTCAGAAAGTGAGCCCGAGATGCGCGACCACTATCGGCAGCCCCTGGGTGAATGCGCCTAGGCGAACTGCAGCTTGGGGGCCTTCGTGAAGTTGACGTACTTGCCGTCCTTCAGGTATCCCATGTCCTCGATACGGATGCCGCCCCAGCCCGGCAGGTAGATCCCCGGCTCCACCGTGATCACCATGCCGTCCTCCAGCACGTCGCCGGAGGTACCACCGACGCGCGGCGACTCGTGCACCTGCAACCCGACACCGTGACCGAGGCCGTGGCCGAACTTGTCGCCGTAACCGGCCTCTTCGATCACCTTGGCAGCGAGGTTGTGCGCGTCGCCGCCGGTCATGCCGGTGCGCACCAGCTCTTCGGCGGTTAGCTGCGCCGCGAGGACAATGTCGTAGATCTTCTTGAACTCGGCGTCCGCCTTGCCGACGGCCACGGTGCGCGTCAGGTCAGACATGTAGCCGTCCAGGCTGACGCCCATGTCGATCACGACGCCGTCGCCTTCCTTGATCACGTGGTCGCGGGGCTGCGCGTGCGGCATCGCGCCCCAAGGTCCCGCGGCGACGATGGTCGGGAACGAAAGCCCTTCAGCGCCGTGCTCACGAGCGTACTTCTCGATCTCCCAGGCGACCTGCTTCTCCGTCCAGCCGGGCTGAAGGCGCTCGGCGACGTACTCGAAGGCCGCGTCGCCGAGGTCTACCGCCTTCTGCAGCGACACCAGCTCGTCCGGCTCCTTGATCGCCCGCAGCGCCTCGACGACCCCTTCGGTGGGCACCAGCTGCGGCCGATCCGTCTCCGGCAGATCAACGACGATGTCGCGCATGCTCGCGAACATGCCGTAGGTGATACCGCCGGACTCGAAGCCCAGCTTCTTGCCGGCCAGCTGCGCCTCGCCGAACAGCTTGGGCAGCCACTGCTTCATGCCGCCGTTAGCCTGCCACAGCCTGTACTCCGGCGACTCGCGCTCAGCCTGCTCGTAGTAACGGAAGTCGACAGCGATAAACGCCGCGTCCAGAGTGACCAGCAAGTGGCCCATGGAGCCGCTGAAGCCGGAGAGGTAGCGCCGGTTGGCGCCGATCGTGTGGTGTATGTCCTCGGCGGGCGCGCTCACGAAGAGGCCCGCCAGGCCCTGCTCGTCTAGCTTCTCGCGCAGCCGTGCGATTCGGGTCTCTTTGCTCACTTCTTGCCCTCTTCCGCCGCCGCCACAAGAGCCTCCAGCGCGTACAGGTAGCCTCGCCAGCCCAGCCCCGTGATCACGCCCTTGCACACCGCCGAGAGCACCAGCGTCGCCCGAAACGGCTCCCGGGCGTGCACGTTGGAGATGTGCACTTCGATGGTCGGCAGGCTGCTGCCGGCGATCGCGTCGCGCAGCGCGTAGCTGTAGTGACCGAAGGCGCCAGGGTTGATGATCATCGCGTCGGCGCTAGCCTGGTTCTGCTGAATGAAGTCGATCAGCGCGCCTTCGTGGTTAGACTGGCAAGCTTCCACCTCGACACCCAGCTCCTGAGCGCGCGACTTCACCCGCGCGACGATGTCGTCCACGGTGTCGCGGCCGTAGATCTCCGGCTCTCGCGTGCCAAGCATGTTGAGGTTGGGGCCGTTGAGCAGTAGTACACGCATCGCAGCCTCAGTTTATAGCAGCCGATTCGCCTGCGCCCATCATCGAACTCCCGATGACAGTCACGGCCTCGAACGCCTAAGCTGGGGCCAGCTGTGAACCGCCTTGCGCTGCTCCTGCTGCTGCTCGTCCCGCTCTTGCTGGTCTCCAGGCCGGCGGAGGCGGACGAGGGCTGGGTCATCGTCTCCTTTGACGCGACGTATCAGATTCGCGAGGACGGCAGCGTCGATGTCGTGGAGGATATTCGCGTCGACTTCGGCCCGCTGCGCAAGCACGGCATCTTTCGCGACATACCGGTGGAGTACGAGTACGACGCCAGCCACACCCGCCGTACCAGCATCAAGGTGGCGAGCGTGACCGACGGCCAGCGCCCGGTACGGTACGTGGAATCGCGCAACGGCGCTGTGCTGAACCTGCGCATCGGCGACCCGGACGTTGAGATCAGCGGACCGCAGCGCTACGTGATCAGCTATCGGGTCAGCGGGATGCTCAACGCACAGCCGGCGTGGGACGAGTTCTACTGGAACGTGACGGGCAACGCGTGGCCGGTGCGCATCCTGGCCGCGTCTGCCACCGTGGGAGCCCCCTCGATCAGCGACGTGACCTGCTTCCAGGGGCCGGTTGGTTTCACCGACCCCTGCGACGCCAGTGAGCGTCCCACTTCGGCGCAGTTCCGGATGACCCGGCCTTACATTGAGGGCGGCGGCCTGACCATCGTTGTGGCGATGCCGCAGGGCGCAGTTACGGTGGCGCCGCCGGAGCTGATCAAGATCAAGTCGTTCGCGGAGAAGGTCAACGACTTCGTCGGCCTCAAGCCTCTGCCGATCATCGCCGCCATCATCGCCGGCTTTCTCTCAATCGCCGGCGTGCTGCGCTACTGGTGGCTGGCGGGCCGCGACCGCTGGCTGGGCGACCTGCAGTATCTCTCCGGCGACCAGCGCGAGCGACGCCGCCCCTTCCTCGCTCAGGACACCGTGGTCATCGAGTACCAGCCGCCGGAGCTGACGCAACGCGGCCGCCGCCTGCGCCCCGCCGAGATCGGGACGCTGCTGGACGAGCGCGCCGACACTCTGGACGTCAGCGCGACGATCGTCGACCTGGCGGTGCGCGGCTACCTGCGCATCACCGAGCTCGAAAAGTCCTGGATCTTCGGCAAGGCCGATTACAACCTCGAGCGCCTCAAGCCCAGAGACGACGAGTTGCTGACATACGAGCGCAGCCTGCTCGCCGGCCTCTTCGACCCCATCTTCGGCGACGCCGTGCAGATGAGCGACCTCAAGAACGAGTTCTACACGACGCTCTCGACCGTGAAGAGCCAGCTCTACGACCAGGTGGTCAAAGAGGACGGCTTCTTCGCCAACAACCCCGAGACGGTCCGGACGATCCACCTCGTCGCGGGCGGGTTGCTGACGGCGGCCGGAATCGGTGCGATCGTCCTGCTCGGCCAGTTCGTGGGCGCGGCGATCGTCGGCATCCCCATCGTCGCCGGCGGGCTGCTGAGCCTGATCCTGGCCCGGGCGATGCCGCGACGCACTGGCCCCGGCCGCGAGATGTACCGCCGCATCCTGGGCTTCCGCCAGTACATGACCGTCGCGGAGACGGACCGCCAGCGCTTCAACGAGGAAACAAACCTGTTTCAGGAGTACCTGCCCTACGCAATCGTCTACGGCTGCGTGGACAAGTGGGCGAAAACGTTCGAAGGCCTCGCCAACCAGCCCGATACATCGAGCTGGTACGTCTCGTCGTACGCCTTCGCGCCACTGGCGTTTTCGAGCAGCCTGCAGAGCTTCTCATCATCGATGTCCAGTGCCATCGCATCCACGCCGGGTGGTTCCGGCAGCAGCGGCTTCTCCGGTGGCGGCTCCTCGGGCGGTGGCGGCGGCGGTGGCGGTGGCGGTAGTTGGTGACTGACACTGGCCGATCTGTTTAGGATCGCGGGTAAGCTCCCGTCGCATGAATCGGCATTGAAGTCGGGCGGCACCCCGAACCCCGCTGGAAGGGCGCACGGGGCCTGATGCGGTTCCCGGATCTGGAGCCCCACAAACTAGAGAAGCGAGGTCGCGAGCATGAAAGTTGTTGTCGCTGGGCAGGGCGCCTTCGGGCAGAGACACCTGGAAGCCTGTGCCGTCATCCCCGGCATCGAGGTCGTGTCGCTCGCGGGCGGCAACCCGAAGGGCACCGAGGAGACCGCGAAGAAGTACAACATCCCGCACTGGACCTCCTACAACCTCACCGAAAGCATCGCGCTGCCCGGCGTCGAGGCGGTGATCCTGGCGACGCCGACCCAGCAGCACGCGCAGCAGGCCGCCGAGGTGATGCGCGCGGGCAAGCACGTCCAGATCGAGATCCCCATGGCGGACTCGCTGGCGGACTCCGAGGATATCTGCCGCCTGCAGCGGGAGACCGGCGTCGTCGCCATGGCCGGGCACACGCGGCGCTTCAACCCCAGCCACCAGTGGGTGCACAACAAGATCGTCGCCGGGGAGCTTCACCTCCAGCAGTTGAAAGTCGAAACTTACTTCTTCCGCCGGACGAACATGAACGCCGCCGGCCAGCCGCGCAGCTGGGTCGACCACCTGCTCTGGCACCACGCCTGCCACACCGTCGACCTGTTCCAGTACCAGACCGGCGAAACGATCTCGGTGGCTCGCGGCGTGCAGGGGCCGATACACCCGGAGTTGGGCATCGCGATGGATATGGCGATCCAGCTCAAAGCGCCGGGCGGCGCCCTCTGCTCGCTATCGCTGTCGTTCAACAACAAGGGGCCACAGGGCACGTTTTTCCGCTACATCTGCGACAACGGCACCTACGTCGCCTACTACGACGACCTCTACGACGGCGACGTCAAGGATGAGAACAAGATCGACCTGTCAGGCGTCGCGGTGTCGATGAACGGCATCGAGCTGCAGGATCGGGAGTTTTTCGCCGCGATCGCAGAGAAGCGCGAGCCGAACGCCAGCGTCCACCAGGCGCTATCCGCCATGCGCGCCCTGGACACGATCGAGAAGAGCCTGGCGTAAGGGTCAGACTGTCGAGACCACTGACGTCGAGAAGGGCGAGATGATCTTGAGGTCTGCCACGAGCTCGTTTCTCAGGCCTCCGGGGAAGAACTTCTGGAAGGGCTCGTTGGCACGGTGTTCAGCGAACGCCGGCTCGTCCCGATACGACTCGTAGACGTAGACGCCGTCCGGGTTCTCGGCATCCTGATAGACGTCAAAGGCGATGGTCCCGGATTCCTTCTCAGCGGCCACTCGCGCGTCCCATTCCAGAAAGTCAAGAAACTCCTGTTTCCTACCCGGCTTGGCAATTGCGTGCCAGAAAGCCCCGTACATGGCTTCTCCTTTCTCAGCTCGCTCCGGCCCTGCGCCGGTTTCGAGTCCGCCCAACTAGGGCTTGACCCAGGGCGGCGGAATAACGATATCGCCGTACTTGTCGCCCAGCCATTTATGCACAAAGTCATCGCCGGCCGGACCGACGAACTCCAGGCGCACATTGCCAAACCCGCCTTCAACAAATGTCGTAAGGCCGAGCTTCCCGAGGTGATCCTCGTTCACTGCGGCCCGCGGGAGAAGCTGCGTGACGAGATTACCGCTGGCGTCGACGCTGGCTGTCTGGAGCTTTGCGCCCTCGTTCAGCGCGGCTTCCACCGCGCTCCGCACGTCTTCCACCCAGAAGCCGATGTGCTGCACGCCTTCACCGTACTTCTCGATGAACTCGTGGAAGGGCGAGTTCCCCTTGCCCTTAGCCTCCCACAACTCCCACGTCTGACCAGCGGCTCGGCCATATGCAGGGCGAGTGCCGTTTGGCCTCGCTTCGTCAATATGCCAAACGTTGGTCCCAAAGATGGATCGAAAGCCCTTGATCCACTCGTCGATGTCCCGCACCGCAAAGCAGATGTGAAAGCACTGAATCTCCGGTACTGACACCTTGAGCTCCTTCTTTGCCCGTTGCTTACTTGCCCGTTTGCCTAGGTGCGAGGGGATGAGGGGATCGGTAGGTCCATGGCCCGCAGCATCGACTTCCAGATCAGCAGGCCGTCGGTGCCGCCGAGCAGCGCCTCGCTGGCGCGCTCCGGGTGCGGCATCATACCCAGCACGTTGCGCCCCTCATTGAGCACGCCCGCGATGTTCTCGAGCGATCCGTTGGGGTTCGATTCCGGCGTCACCTTGCCCTGCTCGTCGCAGTAGCGAAAGACGATGCGATCCTCAGCCTTGAGGCGCGCCAGCGTCTCAAGGTCGACGTAGTAGTTGCCCTCGCCGTGCGCGATCGGCATCATCACGACGTCGCCGCCGTTCGCTGCGCTGGTGAAAGGCGTGTTCGCCGTTTCGACACGCAGGTGTTGCGGCTGGCAGCGGAACTGCATGACGCCGTTGCGCATGAGCACGCCGGGCAGCAGGCCGGCTTCGCAGAGGATCTGGAAGCCGTTGCAGCTGCCCAAGACCAGCTTGCCGCGCTCCGCCTCACGCTTCACAGCCTCCATCACCGGCGAGAAGCGGGCGATGGCGCCGCAGCGCAGGTAGTCGCCGTAGGAGAAG
>CAZNHI010000121.1:0-6763 GCA_964572535.1 uncultured Dehalococcoidia bacterium | reverse complement strand
CTTGTCTCCGGTCTACTTCGACGCCATCCGGCAGCACCATCCGTTCAACTGCTGGACGCCTGGCGCGGGGGAGACTTCGAGTTGGTTCTTTCTTCGGAAATCCTTGCGGAAGTCGAACGCACCCTTGGCAAGCCATACTTCAGAGCCCGTCTATCTGACGACCAGATTGAGCGGGCTCTCACCTTGCTACGCAGGCGATCTCACCTTGTTCCCGTCAGCGTAGACGTACAGAGCGTGGCCACCCACCCGGAGGACGACCTCATTCTCGCTACAGCTATCAGTGGTCCCGCTGACTACCTCGTCACCGGAGACCGCGACATCCTGGACCTCGGCAACTTCCGTGGCATCGAGATCAAGTCGCCACGCGACTTCCTCAACGTGCTGCAATCATCCCCACCTTAATCGTCCTTCTTCTTCACGGCAGTGATCATGCTGAGCAGGGTTTCGACCGTGACGCGGTCACCATCGCACGGTGACGCGTAGACGGCGTCATGCGCGAGCCGGACCTCGCGCAGACTATCCGGCGTGTCTTCGAAGGCGAGGAACATCTGGTAGTGGAGCACGCCGTGCAGCTCGTACGGGTTCACTTTCTGGATAGTCGCCTCGCGCGGCATGCTCCGTCTCCCTCGTCCTCAGTCGCTGGCGCAACGTCCTCGGGCAGGCCGCCGGCCTCTTCGTCATACAGTAAGCGATCGAGGCCGTCGCGGCGGTACTCGCATGACGTGTACCACGTCACTTTGCACCGAACGGGGCGTCTGCTTGCACACAGGGTCTGGCCATCCTGTGTACGCGCGCTCTACTTGAGTATTATGCCTGAGGCACCGTATACGAACGGAGACGACGTGACGCTCGAGGACCAGCCAACCGCCGAGAGCCAACAACTTGAGGAAAAGGTCAACAACGAGACCTTGAAACTTCCTGCCGCCTTGGAGAATGCATCCCTCAGCGAGCTCACGCGTGACCAGCTTCTCGAAGTCATCGAGCTCAATGGCGATGCTGGGACGCGAATTTCCTTCTCGGGAAAAACGAACGCGCGCCGGCTTGCAAGAAAGGTGCGCCCCCGCATAACGCGTGAAGTGAAAGAGCAGGGATACGGAGACGAGGAATTGCGGGCCCGAAACCGGCTTCTGGAAGGAGATAACCTTCAAGGAATGTCCACTCTCTATCGGGAGCGCGGACGAATAGACCTGATCATTACTGACCCTCCTTTCAATACGGGAAAGGACTTCCGATATAACGACCGTTGGGAGGACGACCCAAACGATACCAACCTTGGCGACTTTGTGAGTCCAGACGACACAGCCAAACACACCAAGTGGATGCGCTTTATGTTGCCACGGCTTCAGATGATGAAGGCAATGCTAAGACCTGCTGGTGTATTGGCTATCTGTATTGACCACCGCGAACTCTTTCGTCTTGGCCCAATATTGGATGAGCTCTTTCGAGAAGAAAATCGAATTGGCATCATTAACTGGGAAAAGTCTGCCGCATCTCGGCCAGACAATAATCATGTTTCAACGTCAACTGAATACGTCCTTGTCTACGCGAAAGATATTGACAAGGCCAATACGGAGTCTTTAGAGCGGGTCGAATCAGACAACCAACGCTACTCAAATCCAGATAATGACCCGGATGGCGACTGGCGAGAGGGCAATCTCACGGCGCGAACTTGGTCAAAGACCAATGACTATGCTATTCAGTCGCCCTTTACAGGGAAACTACACTATCCCGCTGGAGGTGGTGCTTGGCGCCATCCGAAGAGGAACATAAAGGCGTGGCTAGAGCAATGGGGAGCTGAGTATGAAGAGAGGGACATCGGTGACGAACGCGGACCTGGTCGATTCCCGCTTCATCGGCCAGCAGCCCTTATGGTCAAGGGTTGTGACATCGGCGAGGTTCATCTTTCCATATCACAGAGAGCTTCAGAGGTACTTCAGCTTGGACCTTGGCCCTTCATTTGGTTCGGCAGGGATGGCCTAGGACGACCCAGGGCGAAGACCTACCTCCAAAAGATACGGAAGGGAAAAGTGCCAGTAACGTACTGGGCAGATGAAGACTTCTCCTTCCCAGTTGAAATCGGGCCATCGTCGTGGGATTACACCGAATCTGGAAGATCCAGCGACGGAGTAGCCGAGCTTACTGCCATAGTAGGCAAGGGTCATGGTTTCGAGACTGTAAAGCCGCTCAAGCTCTTCATGAAAATTGTTCAACTCTGGTGTCCACCCTCGGGTATTGTCCTTGACCCCTTCGCCGGCTCAGGCACCACCGGGCACGCCGTACTCGCGCTCAACCAAATGGAGGACGCAGAGCGACGGTTCATTCTTATCGAACAGGGACGCCCAGAAAGAGGAGACTCTTACGCCAGAACTCTCACAGCGGTAAGACTAAGGAACGTCATCTCTGGCGAATGGGCCGCAGGCGAGAGCAACCCACTACCCGGGGGATTCAGTTTTGGCGAGCTGGGAAAGAAGGTCGATGCTCCTGTTCTGCTCAAAATGGAGCGAGACGAGATGGCAGACACCGTGATAGCGTCTCATTTCGATGCAAACCGGCGACGCGGGGACCAGCTCGTCCGCGTCGAACAAGATGCATACAAGTACCTCGTAGCTCACAACAACGAGAATGAGGGGTTCTTCTTAATTTGGGATGGTACAGCTTCCGGAGCCGACTTCACCGAAAATGTCTACGAAGCCTGTTGTGAAGAGGCTGTAAGCGCAGGGCTGAAGCCCTCACCCCATCATGTCTATGCTCGACTTTACCGTTATCAAACCGACGGTGTTCGCTTTTACCAAATCCCTGACCGCATCCTTGCGGACTTTGGTCTCGACCTCAGCAGCGAACCTTTCGCAGAAGACATTGACGAATGATCGAGCTCTACCCTTTCCAGAGTGCTGCTTCGGACCAAATCGCAGAGAGAACTGTTGAGTACCTATCAGCGCCGGTTGAAATCACCAACCGAGATGTAACTACGCGGGTACCCTTCACGCAGTTCCTTTCCTCCGTCACCGCATCCGGCAAGACAATCATCCTCACTGATGCCGTATCAGCAATCGTCAAACAGCTTCGCCCGAATCCAATCATTCTTTGGCTCTCCAAAGCTAGCGTTGTTGTAGAGCAGACCTACGCCAATTTGGACGCTGGTGGTGCCTACCATGAGTTGCTTGACGACACCATCGTTCGCGCGCTCAGTGAATTCGATTTGACAGAAGTCACGGACACCCAAGCTAACTTCCTCCTCTTTGCAACAGTCGGGACGTTTAATCAAAAGGATAAGGAAAAGGGCACCCGAAAGGTCTTTCAGAGCAGCATCGATGACGCCGCTACGTCCACCTGGGAATCTCTGAAACTGAGGCCTTCACCCACGGGCCATCGTCGGCCGCTACTCATTGTTTATGACGAAGCCCACAATTTGAGCGACCAACAGACTGACCTACTCCTGGAGTTGGAACCGGCTGCGTTTCTGCTGGCCACCGCCACTAGCCGCCTGCCCACTCGCTTCCAGAATGAGGTCGTAAAGAGATTGAAGGACCTCGGCGGCCGAAGCGACGAGGACCTCATTACCAAGGTCGATGCCGCTGAGGTTGCCTCATCGGGACTAATCAAGAGTCAAATTGAGCTTGTAGGCCGGCAGGCTCCCATGGAACAAGTCATCACTGAGCTAGTAGACACGCTTAGACAAGCAGAGCGCGACGCCACCGACTTTGCCCTTCCGGGGCCACCAAAGGCCGTTTATGTATGCAGAACAAACGTGATCGAAGGTTCTGATGAAAGGGATGAGTATCGCCGGCCGTTCGAACAACGGGAAGCCCCACCAATCCTGATATGGCGGCATTTGACTGAGACCCTTGGAGTCGACCCCGAGGAGATCGCAGTTTACTGCAATCTAAAAGTAGACAAGAACTATCCGCTCCCCAATGAGTTCGTCCTGTTTGGAGGCGGAGACACCGATTACGAGCGCTTCGTCGAGGGCAACTACCGGCATATCATTTTCAACCTTGCCCTTCAGGAAGGTTGGGACGAACCACTCGTTTACTTCGCCTATATCGACAAGGCTATGGGTTCTAAGGTACAGGCGGAACAAGTCATCGGCCGCCTACTTCGACAGCCGGGGCGGCGGCATTACAGTGCTATGCGATTGAACACTGCGCAGATACACGTTCGAGTTGAAACAATCGGCGTTTTTGAGGAGGTCGTGTCGGCTGTTCAGGAGAAGATTCAGTCAGATGACTTGCCAGTTCAAATTATCCGAACACCACCTGGGTCAAAGGTCCGAGTTGAATATCCTGCAAAGCTTTCCTTGACGATACCAGTTGCAGCAATCGTGACTGACCGCGCCGAGGCAGAAATAGGCAAATACATTGAGCAGATGACCGATTACCGCCACGACGATGGTAGCAACGTTACTGGGACTGGCAAACGGGCACGGGTTCAGCGTGTAGTGGGTTCAAATGCAGCTGCAACTTTTGAATGGGAAGACTACGGTCAATCCGCCCGAGTAGTGGCGAGATGGCTTTTCACACGTTCAGTGCGCAAAGTGCATTCTGGCGCGTTAGGTGTCGCCATTACGTCAAATGGCGATGGTAATTCAACCAAGTTTGACGCCAGGATCGGTCTAACCATCCGCGCCGCTGCGCACGTTGAAGATATCGCCGAGAAGGTCGGCCAGGCATTTGTAAGGAACGTCTATCTGAAGTTACGGCGACCAAATCCATATTCAGTTGGACCATTGTTGCAGAGCGAGGAAGGGCTCGAATCATTCCAGAATGCTATGCATGAGGGCTATTCAGACCTCAACCCGAGCCTGGAGCTCCCCTTTGCACGGGCCATTGATAAAACGGGCCTTGCTTGGTGCAGAAATCCTTCTCAAACGGGTTACAGCATTCCTCTCGTGCAGCCTGGCAAGACGGTTAACTTCTATCCAGACTTCCTCATCTGGAAAGAAAAGGACATTTTTGCCATTGACACGAAGGGCTCCCATCTTCATGCCGACGCACTCCGCAAACTTGTGGCGATTAGGCCAGCTGGTGAAGACACGCCGCGTGTCTTTGTGCGATTTGTCTCGAACGGCTTAGTAAACGAAGATGGTCCTCAAGGGGAATCGACGGGCTACACGGCGTGGACATTCGCGCCAACCGGCGAGCCTCGTTTTACACATCGCGAGACGCTGGACCAAGCTCTCGAAGTCTGTTTGATTCCCGACGTTTAGCTAGATATTCGCGGACCATTCCGTATCAAGGCGCAGCCTGGCGGCTGCTCTTGGCAGCCTAGCGTCTGGCTGCCACGGGCTCGTGCGCCTTCAGGAACGTCCTCGCTCGGGCGACGGCCGCGGGGATCAGGTCTTTGGGCTGCTTCCACGGATACATCGAGACCTCGGCGTTCGGGGCCAGCTTGAAGATGTCCATCGAAACCTGGAAAGGATGCGCCGGCACGTCGTCCGGCATCACCAGCATCGGCGTCTGACAAGCACGCACGAAGTCACGCGTCACGCTGAACACGAAGTCAGGCTGCACGCGGTACAGGCTGTGCAGATGGGCTTCGACCATCTGCATCGTCACGTCAGCCCTGCGCGCGCACAGCGCGGGGCCCCAGTTCTTCGTGTTGTTCTCCCAGAACAGGTCCGGCGCCTCGGGGCGATAGCCGCTGGGCTGGCACAGCACGCCGGCGACCACGCGGTCCGGCGCCGTCTCCATCAGCTTCAGGATGAAAGGGCCGCCAATGCAGCAACCCAGCACCAGAAACTCCCGGATGCCCAGGTGGTCCATCAACCCCAGCTGGTCCGCGGCGTGGGCGTCCCAGGCCTTCTCGGTCGCCACCGGGCCGGTCGATTCACCCGAATTCGCGTTACGCAGGTCCATCGTGATACACCGAAAGTCGTTCTTGAACTCTTCCATCGCGTCGAACGGCCCCGAAGCGGACCAAACAGAGATGCTGGAATTCAAGCCTCCCCCGGGGATCAGCAACAGCGGAAAGCCCGAGCCGGCCTCCTCGAAGTGGATCCGCACATCTCCCTTTTCGTAGAACGGCATCGACTCTCCTCCCGCCTGGCTATCCCTGTTCGAGCAACTCTATCTCATCCAGGCACGTCCATCCGTAGGGGCGAGGCATGCCTCGCCCCTACGGATCAACGCCGGTCCCTCACTCCCGCCTGCCCGTCTGCCTCCTTCCAGGAAGGACCCGCCTGCCCGCCTGCCCGTCTCTTCCCGCGCACCGAAACGCCGCATAATGCGACGTTCAATCATACGGAGGCCCCCGGACTACCCGGACATGCTCTACACTCAGTCCGGGCGTCAGCCTGGCTCAGTCATGCCTCGACCAGCCCTCTTCCAAAGCCCCCTCTCTGTCGACGGAGAGGGGGTTGGGGGGTGAGGTTTTCTCGCCATGATCGACTACAAACGGTTGCGCAGCATCGACCCCGAGGCCGCCCGTCAGGCGGTGCTCGATTACCACGCCTGGGCGGGCGGCAACATCTCGGCGACCGCCAGGGCCTTCGCGATCGACCGCACCGTCGTTTACGACATCCTGGCCAGAGCCCGCTCCGGCAGCCTCGCCGACCGTTCCCGCACGCCGCACCATCAGCCCTTCAAGACGCCGCCACTCATCGAAGACCGCGTCATAGAAGCCAGGAACCTCACCGGCCTGGGCTACCAGCGGCTCAGCCATTACCTGGACCAGCGCGGCCTCCACCTGCCCTGGAGCACCATTCGCAACATCCTCCAACGCAACCGCCACCGGATTGAGCCGGGGTCCCGGCTCGGGCGGGCTC
>CAZNHI010000120.1:0-6817 GCA_964572535.1 uncultured Dehalococcoidia bacterium | reverse complement strand
GCCGAGCAGGCCAAGGTCCACAGCGGCAAGAAGAGCGATTGGCTCCTCGGCTGGCTCAAGACCGGCGGGCCTGAGTACCTGGACGCGGTGACCACCTACGAGCAGGAGGTCATCGAGTTCAACCGCGAAAACGGCGCCAAGCTGCGCGAACCACTGGTCGCGGCCTACCCGCAGGACGGCACCGTAGTCGTCGAGCACCCCTACGCGATCCTGGACGGCGCTGACTGGGTTTCACCCGAACAAACCCGCGCCGCCGAGGTGTTTCGCGACTACCTCCTCTCGGACGAGCGCCAGCATGAGCTGGCTGACTTCGGGCTGAGGCCGGCCGACCCAGCCGTTAAGCCCGGCCCGCCGATCGAGGCGCAGTACGGCGCCAATCCGGACGCCTACCTTGTCCCGGTGGTGGTACCCGGCGCGCTAACCTTCGACCGCATCGCGGAGGTCTGGCACCGCGTCAAGAAGCACGCCGTCATCGCCCTGGTCTTCGACAAGTCAGGCAGCATGCAGGGCGAAAAGCTCACCGCCGCTCTGGCGGGCGCGAAGGCCTTCGTAGAAGCGATGGACCCGGAGGATCAGCTCATCTGGATCCCCTTTGACGGCACCGTCTACCCAGGCAGACAGGGGCTCAAGTCCGCAATCGGCGAAGCCCTGATCGGTGACATCGCCTCCACAGGGGCAGCCGGAGGCACGGCTCTCTACGACGCGATCGCAATTGCTAACCAGGCGATTGAGGAGCAGCGAGCCACGCTGGGCACGAGCGCTCGCTACGGGATCGTGGTCCTGTCAGACGGCAAAGACACCGGCAGCTCTCGGGCATCGATTTCGACACTGCAGGCGCTGCTCAACCCGTCCGAGTCTGACCCGACCAGAGTCCAGATCCACACCATCGGCATCGGCTCCGACGCCGACAAAGACATCCTCACCCGCATCGCCAGCATGGCGAACGGCAAGTACTGGGACGCCAAAGACCCGAATCGTGTCCTCGACGCCTACAAGCAGATCGCGGTGCATTACTAAAGCTGCAC
This sequence comes from uncultured Dehalococcoidia bacterium, assembly GCA_964572535.1. GTDB lineage: Bacteria > Chloroflexota > Dehalococcoidia > DSTF01 > WHTK01 > WHTK01. The sequence continues at coordinate 5,792 of CAZNHI010000120.1, read as the reverse complement.
GCGGTCACTAGAAAAGAGGTAACGACCATGAGTACAACGGAAAACACCTACCAAACATTGAGACGGGACCTCCTGGCCGGCGTGGTTCGTTACACGCTCCTCCACGGATCCCTGGCGCCCCTGATCGCCCTCTGGGCTTTCGGTGTGTTGCTCCTGGGCCTAGTCTGGGGAGCATCCACTCTCACGTTCACCTGGACGCTGGCGGTCCTGGGCATCTCGGCCGGCCTGGTCTTCAGCGCCTGGAGAAACGACGACGTCCTGCATTCAGTCCTCGACTCGATGCTTGAGCGCCGCCTCAAGACCGGCAGCCTTCCAGGCGGGCTGCGCCAGGAAGTCCTGCGCTGCTCTGCGAGGTTTGCGCAGATCGTCCTGGTCCTCCACCGCAGGCACAAGGGTAGCGCCCGAGAATCGATAGAGCGGGGCCTAGGCAACGTGTACGAGATCCTCACGCTTCACGCCGAGGCCATGCGCTCCTCCGCGGTCTCGTCTGATGCCCGCCAGGGCATCGGCGAGGAGCTCGAAAGCATGCTGGCCACCGCCCAGCGATTGATGAACGAAGGCCTGGCCGCCCAAGGAATGCTGCTCATGCGCGCCGGCAGGGAGTTCCTCACGCAGTCGGAAGCAAGTCTCGGGAAGGCACTCTCCCTGATCGTTTCCCGGCCTGCCGGCAGGGAGGCAGGTAACCAGGACGCGGCCCTTCTCGAGTCGCTGTGGGATGAGGTGCCGTCTGACATCCGGCAGCTCAAGGCTTCGCTCCAGGTCAGCCTTTCAAAGCTGACACAGGATACATGCCTCAAAGCCCTCCAGCACCTCGACACTCCGTATGACAGTCTGCTCCTGCTTTTCGCGCGCAAACGCGAGACGGAACCACTAGCTGTTGGTCAGCTGCCGCACCTCGCGCAGGAAGCCTATCGCCAAGCTCTGAGCGTGCTGCAAGACGCCCTCGGCATCGCCCAGGTCATTGAGTCACCGGAGCGAGAACGGCTGGAGCAGGAAGTGGCAACGCTTGAAGCGGACGTGCTTGCGCTGGGCACCAGTCGCGCAGACCCTGCCCGGCTCAAGCTGAGGCAAGAGAAGCTCCAATCGCACAAAGAGAGGCTGCGTGCCCTGGAAGCACAGGAATTCGCCCTGGAAGAGCTCCTGCACGAATGCGAACGCTGCGAAGCCGCGCTCGACAGGACGCGCATGGAGCTCGCCTCACTCAAGGGTGAGACCTCAGCGCTCAGCATCACCTCGGTTACCGACAGCCTGCGGACGACCGTCGAACAGGCGCGCAGCGTCCAGGAGGAGCTGATGAGGCTCAGGTCATGAATCAACCAACCAGCAAAGACCAACGCTTCGACAATCCTCAAAATGAAAAGGAGCCTGGAATGAACAGCTCAATCGACGAAGAGTCTGAGGCCAGCATGGCAGTGGTGCTCTCCAACGCGCCGCAGCGGCCGAAGGACATGACGCAGGAAGAAGCCGACAAGCTGAGGGAGATGGCGTCCGGTGTGGTGGGGCGGCTGCGCGAAGCCACCGGCGGCAAGGAGATGGACGCCATAGACAGCATCACCTTCGTCGGGATCCAGGCGCAGCGCCAGGCAGGTAGCGACCTGGAGTTGCTCAGGGTCCGCATTGGCGACATGGTCTACCGTGACGGAGAGGACGCGAGCGGTCGCATCTCGAAAGACCTGACGAATCTTCGTATTGCCCTGAATCAGATCGAGCCCGGCAAGGTGAGCCAGGAAAGCATCGTCCGCAACCTGCTCCGCTTCATGCCGGTTGGACGGAATCAGCTTCTGCGCACTCTGGAGAGGATCGCGGTCCGTTACGAGCCTGTAGCCAAGCAGGTCGCAGTTCTCGAGGCCAGGCTCCGTGAAGGCAGGTTATTGCTCAGCAGGGACAACATCGAGCTACGCAAGCTCTACGAGCAGGCTGAGGCCCAGCAGATCGTCATCCAAAAGAACTGCTACCTTGGTGAACTCCTGATGATCGAGCTTGAGAAAGTGCTAGGCGACACCGAGGACGCCTCCAAGCAAGAGCGAATCGAGGCTGCCCTCTTCGACGTCAGCACGCGCGTCCAGGATTTGCGCACCATGGACGAGGTCGATCGCCAGCTCTTCCTGAGCATCGAGATGACGCGTCAGAACAACAACCGGCTCGGCCAAGCTGTCGATCGGTCACTCACGCTGGTTAGCAACGTCGCGCTGATCGGCCTGGCGATCCAGTCAGCACTCGTCCGCCAGGCGCGTGTATTGGAGGCCAATGAGCGAACGCGGGAGTTCCTGGGCGACCTGCTCGTGGCAAACTCCAGCGCCATCAGACGACACACGCTCGAGATCGGCGATGTGTACAACAGTCCCGTCATCGCGGTCGAGCGCATCACCCGGGCGCACAACGAACTGGTGGAAGCGATCGGCATCGCCGAGCGTTTGAGGGCCGAGGGGATTGCGTCTGCCAAGGACAACATCCTCAAGCTCACTCAGCTTGCCGGGGAACTCGAAGGGCGGGCACTACTTCCTGGTGACCAGGGCGGGGTCAAGTCCCTAGAGGCTTAGCTGCCGCAGCCCTATTCAGCGCGCCCGCTATGCGTGGAGATCGAGAGCGGCGTCCCGCGATTGCACGGGAGGTTGCGCCTGAAAGGAACATCGGAACAATGACTCAAGAACCCACGGATCTCAGACCGTCCGGACCCAATATCGTCTGCCCGAACTGCAGTGCGGTGCAGCCATTTAGCACCGCGTCTTGCACTTCCTGCGGAGAGAACTTGCATCGTCAAGCTTCTCCTAGTTCTGAATCCTCACCCTTAGCTAGTCCTTCTTTTGAATACCGGAGAGGCTCCGTCTCTCCAGAGAAGGTTCCATTTTGGCGAAAGGGGCGATTTGTATTAATCGCCGTGGTGGTGGGATTAATAGGTCTCTGTGGATACGCCGCCGTCGGACTTCTGGAGTCCATTTCCCATGCCGATGAGGCAGAAGCGACAATTTCGTCGTTTCTTCAGTATGTCTCTGATGGCGATTCGGCTTCAGCATACGCTCTCCTGTCTGAGGAACTTAAAGTAGAAGTCTCGGTCGGCGACTTTGCTACCCAAGTTCAGGACGTTCCAGGATTTTCAAGATTCCAGGGACTAGAGACAAGAGAGTGGGAGGCAACTGCCTCTCCAGGCAGCAAATCGACCTTCCACTATATCGGCAGGATCACGTATTTAGACGGCGATCACGGAGCAGTCGAAGCGTATTTGCTTAGGGAAGCCGGCCAGTGGAAGATTCGCGAAATTTCGGTAGATCGATAGCCCCCGAGCGCATCACGACATTCTTGCAAGGTAGGAGTCCTACAACCGATGAAGGCCTACCACTGAAGGCGAGAGAACGCTCCTACTGTGTGGAACTGGCGGCTCGGCCGTAGCACGTCAGTCTTGGGGGGTGCGAGGCACCGCCGGATTTGAAAGTTTCCTCCGTCAAGTCTCCAAAAACACGATGTGACGCTCCTGTGTGCAAGTAGATCTGGCAGCAATGCTAGGAATTGACGCCGGCACCTGCTGGCACTCTTGCCTCAGCCTCCAGATCGCTCGTACTACGAAACGCCGTAGCGCCGCCACCCTCCCGCTAGTCTCCCGGCAGAGCGCTCCTTCCGTCGCAAAGCCCCCTGACTACTGTTCGCAGACTCTAAGTTAGGCGGCGCCTGCCCTGCTGCCCGAATCTGAATGCTGGCAAAGTCGGCAGCTTTTGACAGTTCTTGCGACACGAAATGGCAGCTTCCCCCTGCTTTGATGGTTTCAAGAAAGACAGGAGGACAGTAGAAATGCGTCAGATAAGCCCACAAGAACATCAGCGATTGCAGAACGAGTTCCTCGCAAGTCTGGGGTCTACTCCGAGCAACGTCTCTATCGACGACAGAAATCGGCCTCAGGATCCCCGCGAGAGAGATCGAGCGAAGCCGCGAGCCCCTGAGACCTCTGGGGAGCCAAACGACAACTCAGCCTGAGAAGTCGCGCTTCGATTCCGTCTTTGGCGAAGGCAAACACCGGGCCCGGTTTGGCGAATTCACCGGCGAGGCCTCCAGAGGCCTGCTTTCAAAGGTCTACGCGCTTTTGGCCTTTTCGGTGGCGACAACCCTGGGCGGTGGAGTGCTCGGCTATCGGTTGGACCCAGGCTGGTTCTGGCTCTTCGCACCGCTCAGCCTGGTCCTCGTTCTGGCAATCAGCAAGCTGCGCGAGTGCGAGGGCTGGAACGTTGCGCTCCTCTACTCCTTCTCCTTCGTCCAAGGACTGATGCTCGGACCCGTCATCGCTGCCTACGTGGGCGCTGGTATGCTCCCGATCGTCGTCGAGGCCGGTGTCGCGACAGTCATGGTTACAGCTGCCATGTCCGCGATAGGGCTGAACGTCAAACGCGACCTGAGTGTCTGGGGCACATTCCTGTTCTCTGCTTTGATCGGGTTGGTTGGCATCATGATCGTCAACCTGTTCCTGGCCGCCTCCTTTGTGAGCATCGTTGCCAGTTCCGCTGCCGTCGGGCTCTTCAGCCTCTTCCTTATCTACGACACCAACCGTATTCGCAGCACACCGGACACCATGGCGAACGCCGTGGTTATTTGTCTGGATCTCTACCTGGACATTCTCAACCTTTTCCTCAATCTGCTGAGGCTCCTTGCGGAACTCGAAGACGACGACTAGCAGGCGTCGCCGCAGCCGACTGCCTCGTCCTCTAGGAACGCCACGGGAAAAACGCAGAGGGACGCAATGAAAACCGCCACCAGAAAACGGACCCGGAGAGAGCGCATCTTGCGAAAGCGCCGCTGGCAGCAGAGGCTGCTCTGCAGCCTGCCTGCCAAGCGAGCTCCGAAACCGCGCTTCGATGCCGTGTTTGGCGCACGCAAGTATAGGACCCGCTTCGGCGAATTCGCCGCCGAGGCCTCAACGGGCCTGCTTTCAAAGGTCTACGCGATTCTTGCCTTCTCTGTCGCCACGACAGTAGGCGGCGTTGTCCTTGGCTCTCGGCTCAATCCTCTATGGCTCTGGATCTTGGTGCCGCTGAGCATCGTCATCCTCGTGGCTATCGACAAGCCGCGCAAGCGCAAAGGCTGGAACGTCGCGCTCCTCTACTCTTTCTCGTTTGTCGAGGGCCTGATGCTGGGACCCATCATCGCGGCCCTCGTCGGCCACGGGATGTTGACGGTCGTTGTCGAGGCCGGCGTCGCGACGGTTGTGGTAACGACCACCATGTCCGCAATCGGCCTGGCCGTCAAAAGCGCGCCGAGTGTATGGCGTAGATACATCTTGTCAGCGTTGCTTGGCCTCATCGCCATCATGATCGTCAACCTGTTCCTGGGCGGCTCCTTTGTCAGCGTCGTGGCCAGCTCCGTTGGCGTCGGGCTCTTCAGCCTCTTCCTTGTCTATGACGCCAACCGGATTCGCAACACGCCAGACACTATGGTAAACGCGGTCGTCATTAGTCTAGAGATCTTCCTGGACATCCTTAACCTGTTCCTCTGTCTGCTGAACGTCCTGGCAGAAGCGCCAGACGCCGACGGCTTCCACGGGGCCTACGAGGAATCAGACGACGACGACTAGGCATCGCCGCACTCCCGGCCGGCGAACGCGGTGCGTTGCCTAAGACGTAAACAGGACGGCGGAGACGGTGTCCGTGATGTCGAAGAGGGGCTGCGGGTAGAGGCCCACGAAGAACACGCCTACCGCCAGCACCACCGCCGCGCCCTGCATCACCAGCGGCACCCGGAAGCGGCTGGTCTCGGTCGCGGGCGTGACGTAGATCGCGCGCATGACCTGCAGGTAGTAGTAGAGGCTGATG
>CAZNHI010000119.1:0-6893 GCA_964572535.1 uncultured Dehalococcoidia bacterium | reverse complement strand
AGGCTCTCGATGAAGTCCTTGAAGGCGGACATCTTCTCCAGCTCTTCCGGCTCCATTGGCCGGCGCGGCTCGCCCATGCTGCCTGGCCCGCCGGCTGGTGTGATGATCTCCTCCTGCTCGCGGTCCAGCAGGATGCCTGCGCGCTCCAGCACGGACTCCTCGGCGTAGATCGGCACGCCCGCCCGCACCGCCAGAGCGATCGCGTCGCTGGTGCGCGAATCGACCTCTATCGAGCGTCCGTTGTTGTCCAGCACGATGCGCGCGTAGAACGTGTCGTTGTTCAGGTCGTTGACCAGCACGTAGGAAACCTGGGCGTCCAGCGATTCGATGATGTTGCGCAGCAGGTCGTGCGTTTGGGGCCGCGGCGGCTGCACCTCGCCCAGGCGCATCGCGATCGCCTCCGCCTCTGACGGGCCGATCCAGATCAGCAAGTAGCGCTCGGACTCCTTCTCCTTGAGGATGACGACGCGGTTGTAGTTCTGCATGCTCACGCGCACGAACTCAACGCTCATCTCGATCATGTCGTCAACCTCCTCGGGAAGTATCGGCAGTTTCAGTCTAAGAGTCGGCAGAAACGAGTGTCAACGCAATGGTGGGGCTCCTCGAACCTCCGCTCCCGCCGCCGCCGCGGCCACCCTGCTGCTGCGCGCCTGCGACCAGATTGCCGCCAGGATCGCCCCGAACCCGGCGCAGATCAGCACCGGCTCCACGCCGATTGAGTCCGCCAGGAAGCCCGCGAGTACGACTGGGACTATCGCGATCAGGTTGGTCAAGATCGATTGCGCGGCGAACACGCGGCCCTGCATCGCCAGCTGCACGCGCTCGTTAATCAACACCCGCCCCATCGTCATGACGATGGTCAGGCCGAAGCCGTAGACGTTGGCGTAGACCACGGTCATCGTGATCCGCGCTGCTTGCTCGTTCAGCGGCCCTTCGCTGAAGGCGTTTAACGGGTCCAGTGCCTGCAGCAGGTCCGCGCTGCGGCCTACCAGCCCCAGCGCGATCAACGACAGCGCCATCAGTCCGTAGGCAGCGCTGATCGTTACCAGCTTGTTGAACTTGTCCGACAGGACCTCGACGCTGCGTAGCCCGAAGAAAATCGCGATACCCACCGGCGCCAGCACGAAGACGATGTTCTCCGGTTCGATGTGCAGCACCTGCAGCGAGAACTTCGGCAGCATCGTCGCGATGATTAGCGTTGTGATGCTGGTCGTCACGAGCAGCACGAGCGCCAGGAACGCCATCGAATCGCGGCTCAGCTGCAGCCAGCTCTCGGCGAACTCACGCCGCACCGAGCGCAGCGACATCCCCCGCGCGTCCTCCGTGGACGCGAAGTGAAACTGCGGGATCACAGTGATCAGCACCGCGGAAACAGCGAATAAGATCACCAGCGTGATCAGCAAGACGTCCTCGCTGCCGGTCTTGAGGAAGATCGGCGCCAGGATCAGCATGCCCAGCACCTGGCTGAACAGCGTCCCGAGGTTGATGAACGAGTTCGCCGCCACCAGGCTGCGGTTGCGCACGATGTGCGGCACCACCGCCGCCTCTGCAGGCACCGCGAACTGCGTCACCAGCCCCAGCCCCAGCGACACCGCGTAGATCCCCGGCAGGCCGTCCTTGGCACTGATCAGCGCGAACACCAGCACGCCGCGCAGCACATTGGCCACGAACAGGATCAGGCCCCGCGGCAAGCGGTCCACAGCCACGCCCGCGATCGCGCCCAGCATCGCCGACGGCACGATCATGGTCAGCAGCAGCGCGCCCGTCGCCAGCGCCGACTCCGACTGCCGCACCGTGAACACCAGGATGGAGTAGATCAGGGCGTTGGTGGCGCCGTGGCTGGTCAGGCGCATCAGCCAGTAGCGCCGGAAAGAGTCGTCCTCCAGCAGGTCCACCCACTGGTCCAGCAAAAACCGGCTGCGGCGAGGCGGGCGTTCCGTGGTCACGGCCTCAGTCATCAGAGGCGCTCCGGCCCCGCCCTTTAGCGGGGGTATGGGGGCGCCCCCCATCTTCAACACCCGAGGCTTGGGGATGTCCCCCATCTTCAATGCTCAACGCCCCCCCATCTTCAACACCCGAGACCAGCTGCTTCAGGCGCCGTTCGAGCGTCGAGCGCTCCAGCAGGAGGCGCCGGCTGCATTGCAGGCAGCGCAGCCCGATGTCCGCGCCCAGACGCGTGACCTCCCAGTCGTACCCGCCGCAAGGATGGGGTTTACGCAGACGGACCACGTCGCCCAGGCTGACTTCGAGGATCGTTAGGCCTCCGCCAGGGGTCTGGGGTCGTCCCCTGTCTCGAACACCGCCTTGCTCACCACGCGCTCCTGCCCCGCCCTTTAGCGGGGGTATGGGGGTGCCCCCCATCTTCACTGCTCATGGCGAACTTCTTCTTCTCGATAGCGGTTGATGTGCTCTCGCAGCTGCGCCGCCGCCGAGCGCGCCGCCAGCGCGTAGTCCCCGTCGCGCGACGCGTAGATCACGGAGCGCGACGCGTTGACGATGATGCCCTCACGTCTGGCGTCGAGGCCCGCGAGCACCGCGTCGCGTAGCGCGCCCTCCTGCGCGCCGATGCCCGGTACCAGGATGGGCATGTCGGGGCAGATTTGACGCGCCTCCTGCAGCTGCTGAGGGTACGTGGCGCCCATCACGATGCCTACGTTGCCGTGCTTCTGGTTCCACTCGCGAGCTTTCAGCGCCACAGACTGCCAGAACGGCCGCGGCGTGCCCCCGTTCTCGCTGACCATCAGGTCCTGGAAGTCGCGCGCGCTGGGATTGGAGGAGCGGCACCAGACGATGATCCCGCGCTCGGCGTACTCCAGGAACGGCTCGACCGCGTCGGTGCCGCCGTAAGCGTTCACGGTCGCGGCGTCGCAGCTCAGCAGGTCGAAGATCGCGTGCGCGTACCCTGCCGCGGAGTTGCCGATGTCGCCGCGCTTGGCGTCCGCGATCACCGGTATCTCGGGCGGTATCGCGCGCAGCGTCTCGGTCAGGACCTCCCAGCCGCGCTCGCCCATCGCCTCGAAGAACGCCAGGTTGGGCTTGAAGGCGCAGACCAGGTCAGCCGTCGCCTCCACGATCGCTTTGCAGAACTCGATCGGGTCCTTGACGGGCATCAGCGCCGGGTCGGGGTCGAGGCCCACGCAGACCAGGCTCTTGTTCTGCAAGACCGCCGCGTCCAGCTTGGCGAGGAAAGACTGGCTCACGGCTGCATTGTATCCTGCCGCTACGCCCGCGCCACGCCACGGCAGGAGGAGGACCGCATCGTGATCATCCACCCGGACCGTGTCCGCGAAGAACCGCAGGCAGGCCGTCCTCTCGTACTCAAGCGTATAGTCCGGCAGGAAGACCACGGCCCCCAGCTCAGCGTCACCTGGGTGCGGCTCGCGGGCCATCACGACCGTATCGTCAACAGCGTCTGCGACCGCGCCTACTACGTCATTGAGGGCTCGGGGCGCTTCCAGGTCGGCGACGGCGCCCCGGTAGACGAAGTGGCGGCCGGCGACTTTGTCTTCATCCCCCACGGCACACCCTACGAGTTCGAGGGCGACCTGACTTACCTGGTGATGAACGGCCCCGCCTTCACGCCCGGCTCAGACCGCGTCTTGCCCGCTGAGCTCCCCGCTCCGTCGATGGAGCGGGGCTGGGGGTGAGGTCTGCAGCGCTGCGGCTGCTCAACGGGCGCGTCTTACTGAGGCCGACCTCCGGCCAGTCACGTCCCCTGCAGTCGCTCCCACTCGTCGCGCAGGCGGCGCACCTCCGTCTCCGGCGGCTCGTGTGCCCCGTAGCGCACGTCGTCGAACAGCCCCGTGATCTCCCCCGGCGTCGCGGACGCGAACGTCGTCTCCAACCGTGGCGACAGCTCCAGCGGCGTGTCGATCGGCCTGCGCTCCACGCCGCGCGTTTCGGCCGCCGCCAGCATCTCGAAGTAGAGGCGGCGCACCGGCTCCCTGAGGCGCCCCGGCCCGCCCCGCGGCCGGAATCGCCCCAGCATCGACCCCAGCAGATCGCCGAGGTCAGACGCCAGGCGTCCCTCGCTATAGACCGACTCCTTTAGCTCGCCCGGCTCAGTGTTACGCCGGTAGCGCGTGAACAGCAGTGCCAGACCCACAATCAGCGCCGCGATGACGCCAACGGCCGCAAGGTACGTGATCACCGCCCGTACCCAGTCCGGGAGGATGCTGTCTCTTTCCCGGAAGGGCTCGTTCTCCTGCCCGCCCGTCTCCAGCGGCGGGAGCGGCTCGGGGTCGGCGCCCAGGTCAGCAGCCCATTTCATCAGCCAGAAGATGCCTTCGAGGATTTTGATCAAGGGCCAGGCAACCAGGTAGAAAATGCCCGCGAACACCCAGCCGATGCCGAAGGCGGTGTACTCCAGCCCCTTCTGCGCTGTGCTGAAGTCGATCAGCACGAAGAGCAGCGAGAAGACCATCAGCGCCACGACCGCCCCGCCGATCGCCAGCAGCCACGCCGGCAGCAGCGCCCGGTCGACGCCGTCGGTTGCGCGGGCAGCGTGCGTCAGGCCAATCGTAATCAGCCCCACCGCGATGTACGGCACCGCGATCAACTCCACCTCCCGCGGCAGCGTGTCGATAAACGTGCCGAAGACCTCCACGCCCGCGACCACAGCCACGCCAATCGCGAAGCTGCCCAGCACGTCCTCGAACATGAGCGACTGCTGGCCGCGCAGCACGCCTCGCATCCAGACGACCAGCAGCACCGGCACTCCGATGAACGGCGCCGAGTCGCTGCGGACCGTCGCCTCGCTGTTGTTGAAGAACACGTCGGCCCAGCTGAAGTCCCACAGCCGCCAGTCGCCGTAGAAGTCGATGCGTACCACGGCGTAGAAGAGGAGGATCGAAAGACCGGCGCCCCAGATGCGCAGGATGCCCAGCGACAGTTCCGTGCCCTGCAAAAAGCGTGAGATCGCGAAGGAGCCCCCGACGATGCATAGCGTCCCGAGGAAGGAAGGCTTGCCTCCGCCCACGGTCAGCGCCACCAGGAACGCCACCAGGGCGTAGATCCACATCGTCTCCATGAGGACGAGCGCCCCGCGCACCAGCGTCTGCCGCCATTGCTGTGTCATTGCGCCATCACCGCTCCGTGCGCCCCTTTAGCGGGGGTTTGGGGGCAGAGCCCCCATGTTCAATACCCTGGCTCCCCCCATGTTCAATACCCTCGCGAGCCTCCAGCGACCTCATTGCGGACGTGAGGTTGTAGACGCGGATGCGCCCCAGGCTTTGCGAAAACTCCGCGTCCGCCAGCGACAGCACCGTCACGCTGTGCCCGGCGTCCGACACCCGCTGCAGCGCTGCTGCAAGCTCGTCGTTCATCTGGCTGCTGACGCAGACCAGCGTCGCGCCGAAGGGGAAGCGCTGTGCCTCCCGGCCGATGATCGTCTCCAGCGATGCCAGGGTCAGCGGGTGGATCACGGCCAGCGCCTCCAGCACGCGCATCAGCTGATCGGAGCGGCGGCCCACCGGCACGCGCATCGGCCGGTCCGATTCCGGGTACGAGCCGTTGGCCACCAGCCCGATCGCGTAGCCGGCCTCGAAGCCTTGCATCGCAACCGATGCCGCCGCGGACAGCACTCGCTCCAGTATCTCCGGCTGGAACCCCTGCCACGAAGAAGTCATCGTGTGCACGTTGACCGCCAGCAGCAGGTGCATCGTCGCCGACGGCTCGTAGACCTTCGACTGCAGGGTCTGGAGCCGCGCCGAGGCCTTCCAGTCGATGCGCCGCATCGGGTCGCCGGGGCGGTAGTCGCGCAGCCCGGAGATGCGGCTGGGGTCTTCGAAGATGCGCTGGCGCCCCTTGATCTCGCCGAAAGGGCGCTCCGCGGGCAGCCCCAGCTCCGGCAGCGTGTACACCTTCGGGTAGACGATGAACGGGTCCCAGTGCTCCTCGTCAGCCTGCACCGCGTTGAAGCCGAAGATGTCTCCCGTATTCATGCGCACCGGGCCCACGCGGTAGTAACCGCGCTGCGGCGCCTCCAGCGTCAGGGGCCAGTTGATCCGCTCGTACCAGCTCAGGTGGGTCGACCGCACGAGGTACACGTAGCCCGGCGAGCCCGTATTCGCCGTGCGCTCCTCGTCGATCAGCACGCCCTCCGGCAGCGGGTCGCGTATCTCGATCCAGGGGATCGGCAGCAGCTTGTCGTTGATCAGGCGCAGCGTCAGCGACAGCTTCTCGCCCTGGAAGGCGCGATTCTCCGGCATGATGCGCTGGTAGCTCACGCCGTCCATGACGTGCCGAGCCCAGTAGCGCGCCACGAAGCCCGCCGCCATCAAGAACACGGCCAGCCCGATCACCGGCCCGCTGCCGATCGCGATCCCCGCGACGATCAGCGCCGCCGTCAGCTGAAGCCAGTTCTGGCTAAGCCACACCCGCCCCACCTCCCATCGCCCCGCCCGGGCAGGCGGACAGACTCGCAGAGAGGCAGACTGTCGCCTCTAGAATCTTTCCCCTCTCCCCCTGGGAGAGGGTTAGGGTGAGGGTGTGACCCACGTCTAGCAAAGGGCGCTGCGAGTTTGGCTGTCTCCCGGCATGGCCACGGGGGTAGCGGGGTCCTGAGCCCGTCGAAGGGCCATGCGCGGGGGGCGTGGGGGGTGTCCCCCCAGTTTTCGTTCTATCAAGTGCGGAGCAGACAAGGGCGTCCAGCCCGAAGGCTGCCCAGCCCTCAACGCCCACGCCGCCCGCCCACGCCACGCCCTCTACCCCTCGACCGGCACGGGCACGCTCTCGATGACCTCCTGCATGACGGAGGCAGCGTCGCCGCCGCGCAGCCGGCTCTGGGAGCTGAGGATCGCCCGGTGGGTCAGGATGTATGGTGCCAGGAACTTAACGTCGTCCGGCAGCACGTAGTCGCGCCCGCGCAGCGCCGCCAGCGCCCGCGAGCCCCG
>CAZNHI010000118.1:0-6895 GCA_964572535.1 uncultured Dehalococcoidia bacterium | reverse complement strand
TTATGTCTGGTTACACGATCAAACGATAGTGGCATCTCGATAGAACGCAGCAGCATCCAGGCTAAGAGGATGATGTAGGTCCGCAGATAAAAGAGTCTCGCCGCCGCTGCCGTGTTGTTGTTAACCGTCTCCGAGGGGCGACTCTGCATCGCGAGAGGTCTCATCTGATTCTGGTTCTGCATCAGATTGGATAACAGCCACGTGCTCGCCAGACGTTTGGATCTGGGAGGGCGTTACAGGCTTTGTGAGCCTTAACAGCCGCCTCAGCAGGCCTTTCGCCACTCGGTAGTGAATTACTCTTCCATCGTCGTCCAGTAGAACATCGATGATGCGTCCAAAGTTGTGACCGGCGTCTGTGATGACGTCTCGGCCTCGGAAGTGAAGGCCTCGCTCCAATAACTCAACCGAGCCGGGCAGTTGGTAGGCCAAATGAACTGAGGACAGGCCAGGCACGGGAAGCGTGTCCTCCGCAAATGAACCAACCTCTTCGGCACGTATGACTGTGGCCACCTGGGGCAAGCCTTTGTGAACCAGGAGTACAACTGCGACCCGGTGCTTCTCAGGGTCGATCAGCATATCCTGCGGCCGGCCAAGACGAATTCCCTGCTCAATGGCGAAGACGTCGTACTTTAAGCTCTGTCGAATCGTTCTAGGCATTTCATCTCCGGCCTGGCAGCCTGACTTTGACAACATCGGTTCAGGGCTGCGTACCTGCAATGGTGGCTGTCGTCTAAGGTGAATAATAGTGCCACATGCGGGTGGCGAATTGCAGACATTGGAAGATGCGGAGAAGCTCAGGAGCTGTTTGAAGGATGGCGCGTCGTGGAAGTCTGGGAATCGCAGGAAGCGGCTGACCGGTTCCGCAAGGAGAAGCTTGGCGCAGTCCTGCAGCGAGCGAACATCTCTGTTCAGCCTAATGCCTTTAACGTACACAACATCATGACAGCGTAGCTGCTGAGCTATAAAAGAACCTACAAGTTGAGGGATGACCGGCCTGGTCATCCCTCAACTTCTTTCTTTTGACCCGCAACGGCAAGTCGGCACACCTAGTGTCAACGAGCATGGGCGCCACGGTTTGCTCAGTGGAAGCGGCAAAGAAGGGTTTCATTTCCCGTGGCGTGCTCGTAGACGTGCCGATAATCCGGGGCGTGGACTGGCTGGAGCGCGGAGAAGGCGTAATGCCCGAGGACATCCTTGCCGCAGAGGAGCGTTGCGGCTTCAAGGTGGAGGAGGGGAGGCGGTCCTCTGCGTCCCAGTCGAAGGCGTCGGAGCCGCGGTCCGTGAGGTTGCCGTTGTCATCCCAGGTGTAGCTGGTAGAACCGGCGCCGGGCGGGTCGACCGACGTGAGGCGGTCCGCGGCGTCGTAGGCGTAGGTCGTCGTGCCGGCACCCGTGACCGTGGTCTTGCGGTTGCCGAACGCGTCGTAGGTGTAGTCCACGTCGTCCGAGCCGCCAGGGTAGGTGATCGAGGTGCGGCGGCCGAGCGCGTTGTAGGCGTATGCGACGGCGCGAGAGCCAGGGAAGGTGTTGCCGGGCTAGGCAGCGACGCCGGCGAGGTGAATCTCGAGGATCCGGCTGACGGGTTGCGGCGCGCCGAGGTAGGAGCCCTGACCGTTGAGCACACCGATGTCGATGAGTATTGCCACGGTTTCGGCGTCCTGCACAGATTCGGCGACGGCGCCAATCCCCAGCCCGGTGGCGAGGTCGGAGATTGCTCTGACGAAGTGCCTGTCTTCCCGGTTGCGGGCGATGTTCTCAACGAAGCGACCGGCGATTTTCAAGTAATCCGCTGGAACTTCCTTGAGGCGGGAAAGGCTGGAGAAACCGGCCCCGAAGTCATCGAGGGCGAGGAGAAAGCCCAGGTCTTTCAGGCTCTTGAAAAAGGCGCGGGCCTTCGGGAGATCAGAGATGAGGGCGGTCTCGGTCAGCTCGATACTGACGCAGCCCGGGTCAAGGTTCAGGCGCGAGATTTCTCGCTTGATAAGGTCGAGCAGCAGCGGGTTTCCGACTGCCGTTGCCGAGAGGTTGAAGGCTATCTTTGCCGTCTGGGGCGCGATTGACAGCTGCTTTGCGATGGTCAGGCTTTGCTGGATAACCCAGGCGTCAATCTGGTGGATGAGACCGGATTGCTCGGCTGCAGGGATGAACCGATCAGGATTGACGAGTCTTCCACCCGGCTCCTTCATGCGGATGAGCAGCTCATAGCAGCCAAGCCTGCCTGTGCGCAGCTCGTAGATAGGCTGGGCGTACAGCACAAAGCGGTCGTTTTCCAGGGCGTCGAGAATCTTCTGCTTCCAGACAACGCGGCTCATGCTGCTGGTTTTCGAACCATGCCCCGCCCGGTAGAAGCGCAGGCCGTTACGCCCCTCTCGCTTGACCCGGTACATCGCCATGTCCGCGTGGCCCAGGAGTTCGTCCACAGAGGACCCGTGGTTGGGGAATAGGGCACCGCCGATGCTGATGGTTGAAGCAAACGGCTGGTCCGCCGAAACGGATTTCATCTCCCGAACTGACTTGAGTAATCGCTGCGCAACCGCCTTGGCCTGGCTGAGGTCTGCCCCACGCAGCAGAATGGCAAACTCGTCGCCACCCAATCGAGCCAGAAGGTCGTCCTGGCGCAGGCCCTCCGAGAGACACGTGGCGAGACTGCGCAGAAGTTCGTCGCCGGCGGAGTGGCCCAGGCTGTCATTGATCGCCTTGAAGTCGTCGACGTCCATAAAGAGGACCGCGCCGTGCTCGCCACGATAGATGGCTGAGTTCACTGCGTCCTGGAAGTAGGCCCGGTTGGGTACACCGGTGAGGCTATCAACGTTGGCCTGGTCTATGAGCGTTGATTCCAGGCGTTCTCGTTCGGTCACGTCCCGGAAGCTCCAGACCTGACCCGCGATGGCTCCATCGATCACCTGCGGCTTGGTACGCACCTCCAACACACGTCCGTCAGTCAACTTGAGGATGTCATTTGCTTCCTCGCCGTTTTGGAAGACCGTGCGGCCCAACTGGCTGAACCGTTCAGGGTCGCTAATCTGAGGAAGCATCTCGGCGGCCAGGAGTGCGCCGGGCTGGTCGACATACGCCTTTGTATCGGATAGCCCCCACATCTCCCGGAAGCTGTGGTTGAGTTGGCGTACGGTCCTGGTCATGTCTACGACGAGGATCCCGTCCGTGGTTGACTCGACAGTCGCCGCGTAGAGCGTGAGCGCGTACTGGAGTTGCTCCTCGGTAGCTTTGCGGCTGGTGATGTCTACGATGGTGGCCGCGGTGTAGGCGCCCTGGTTAGTTCCCAGGTTCAGGAAGTCGACAACGGCGACGCTCTCCAGCACCCATTTAACCAGCCCCTCTTTGTCTACGAGGCGATACTCGTAAGCCTGGGAGTCGGCCGCTGAGCGATGCTGACGCACGAGTTCACGATCCTCAGGGTGGACAAGCTGTAATGGGTCGATCTCGAGGATCTCAGGGTCTGCGTAGCCAGAAATCCTTCTGAATTGCTCATTCACGAAGAAGGTCTTCGCTCGCCTGAATACGACTACGCCAGAGGGAGAGCTATCTACCAGGCGCCTGAATAGCTCCAGCGTGGTCTTCCGCACCGAGGGCATACCAACCCAGACGAAGTTGCTGATCTCTCCGCGGGCATCCCTGATGATCGAGATCGATGTGTCTTCGTCGTAGGTTTGCCCGGCCTTGGTGCGATTCGTGAAGGTGGACCGGCGCGAGATGCCGCTGCGAAGCCCGTGCCAGATGTCGTCGTAGGCATCGGCCGGGATCGTGTCAGCTGTGAGGATGCGAGGCGTTTGGCCGACGATCTCAGATGCCGCATAACCCGACACGCGCTCGAAAGCGGTATTGACGTACTCGACCTTCCCGGCAGGTCCGGTGATGAGCACGGTGTATTCGAGCTGGTTGAAGAGCTCAGTACTTTCGCTGGCCGAGATGGGTGGCTCGTCGATGGTGCCCGTGCCTCCTATACGTAATATCGACAACATTTAGGGGCGCGTGATGGCAAGCGGCTGCAGGGCGTGGCCGCGTCCAGTGGTGCGAGGGCCATATAGGGTCTTGCCCAAGAGGGCAGAAACCCAGCGAGGCGGCCGTTGTGAGCACAGGCAGCCACTTGGCTGACAGCTTGAGGCCCGGCGCTATGCCGGGCCTCTTTGTATGCGCTGGCGATGCGAGAGCGCGGGGTCAGATGGGGAGGCTCAAGGCGCCGGCGGCGCCGCCGCAGGCGCGTGGAGGCTCGGCGCTGGTTATGCACTTGGAGTTGTGGAGCGGGGGACGAGATTCGAACTCGCGACAGCCTGCTGGGAAGGAACAACGCGGGCTTGCTAGATTCATTCAAAGCTACAATGCCCTGCCTTCTTGACTGGAGTGGCCTTCACTTGCATATTTGAGCAATGACGCAATTACATGAACTGGACGGCGACGCCTTCTTCGCCCAGTTTGCCCGCATCACTGGCGCTCTGGCGGCGCCGAGCCGGCTGAAGCTTCTCGACCGCCTCTGCCAGGGCGAACAGACCGTGGAGCAGCTCGCGGACGCAGCCGAGCTCAGCGTTTCGAACGCGTCCCGGCATTTACGGCAGCTGGCGGAGTGCCGCCTCATATCCGTGCGGCGCGATCCACCCCGCGTCTACTACCGCATGGCAGACGACGCTGTGGTGAGCTTCTGGTTCGCCCTCCGCGACCTCGCCCGCAAGCAACTCCTGGAACTGGATCAGGTGGCTTCAGCGCTCATTACCGCCAAGGACAGCCTCACGCCGATAGGCCGTAAAGAGCTGATGGATCGGATGCAGACTGGCGAAGTCTTGCTCTTGGACGTTCGTCCGGAGCCGGAATACAGGGCCGGCCATATCCCCGGGGCCATCTCCGTACCCCTCGAAGACTTGAAGGCGCGCCTCGCCCTGCTTCCACCCTCGCGCGAGATCGTGGCGTACTGTCGCGGCCCCTATTGTCTGCTTGCGGTCGAGGCGGTCGGTGAGCTCCGCGCCCACGGACTCAACGCCATCCGTCTCGAAGAGGGATTCCCTGAGTGGAGGGCAGCAGGCCTTCCTGTCGAGAGTGCTTTGTGAGGTGCCCATGCTCGCTACATTGAAGTCGGCTACTGAAAAACTCCCCTTCCGAACCAGAATCGCTGACACGCCGTCGGTGCTTATGATCCTCAGCCACGCTCCCTTCGATGGCGACTCGATCTGGAACGCACTGCGTCTCGCGGCGACCCTAGTCGAACGCGGCGTACCACTGCGCGTGTTCGTCATGAACGACGCCATCGACCTCGTGCGCGAGGGCGCCAGGCCTGAGGGGTCGGAGTTCGACCTGCAGGTGATGCTGCGAAGCCTTCTTCCCCTGGGTGCTCGCGTCAAGGTCTGCACCACCTGCGTCAATCGCTGCGGCATCGGTCACGGTGAGGTCATCCCGGACGTGGTGATGTCTACTATGGCTGACCTCGCGGAGTGGGTCGTCGACAGCGACCGCGTGGTTGTGTTTTGACAGGAGGCACCGTGGCTGAGGATACAAGGCAGCAGATCGTCGTATTAGGTGGTGGCATTGGTGGCCAAGTAGCGGCTACACGCCTCAAGCAGAAACTGGGCAGCGACGCTCGCGTCGTTCTGGTCGAACGCTCTCCTACCTTCACCTTCTCGCCCTCGCTGCTCTGGCTGATTGTGGGCGAACGAAGTGCCCGCTCGATCACACGCGACTACTCCGGGCTCCAGGCGCGCGGCATCGAGGTCCTGCAGGCATCGGCGAGCAGTATCGATACGGCCGCGGCCGAGGTCCACACAGACGCGGGGACGCTGGGCTACGACCACCTGGTGGTCGCGCTCGGGGCCAGTCTCGACCCGAAACACATTTCGGGCCTCGAGGAGCACACCTTTCACCCTTACGACCTGCCTGCAGCGGAGCGCCTCCGCGACGCGCTGGCCGCCTTCAACGGTGGGCGCATCGTGGTGGCGATCGCAGCGCTGCCCTTCAAGTGCCCAGCTGCTCCTTACGAGACGGCGATGCTAATCGACGGCTACCTTCGGCGCCGCGGCCTGCGCGCCGCGTCGCGGATCGACCTATACACTCCCGAACTGCTGCCGCTTCCGGTTGCCGGTGAGTATGCGGGGCATAGCGTCGCCGCCGAGCTTGCGGCGCGAGACATCGGCTTCCACCCACGCGTTCAGCTCGAGGCGGCCGAGCCGGGGAGGCTGCGTTTCAGCGGCGAATCCGTGGAATGCGACCTGGCTGTGGTAATCCCGCCGCACCGTGCGCCGGAGGTTGTGGCCCAGAGTGTCCTCGCGGGCCCCAGCGGCTGGATCCTGGTCGACCGAGCGACCTTGCGCGCCCGCGACAGCAACGTCTATGCCATCGGGGATAACACGGCCATCCCTCTGGAAAATGGCATGCTCCTACCCAAGGCAGGCGTTTTCGCCCACGGCGAGGCCGAGATCGTCGCCGAGAACATCGCCCGCCGGGTACGCGGCGATCTGAGCGAGGAGGCCTTTGACGGTCACGGCACCTGCTTCCTGGAGGCCGGCGGCGGCAAGTCGGGATTGGCAAGGGGGAACTTCTTCGCTTCGCCCGTCCCGAAGGTTGCGATGCACCGGCCGGGACGAGGCTGGCACGCGGCCAAGATCGCTTTCGAGCAGTACTGGCTCCGGCGCTGGCTCTAGAGGTTAGTCTGGCCGGCGCGGGCTGCGTCGCGCTCGGTGAGCCGCTTGAGGTTCTCGAACTGGCGCGTCTGCATGATCCAGTGTGAGGGCTCCAGGAAGAGGAAGCTCGTGATGGCCTGAAGCCACTGCGGCCGGAGGGACCAGTAGCCACTGACCACCAGCCGGGTGCGGCGCCCAGGCAGCTCCTCCAGCAGAAAGCCCCAGGTCGAGTCGGTGTAGAAGCGCGGCGGCGCTCCGCGCGGCTCGAACGGGCGT
>CAZNHI010000117.1:0-6921 GCA_964572535.1 uncultured Dehalococcoidia bacterium | reverse complement strand
ATGGCGGTTGCGGCGGCGGCGGGCGTGGCGGCGGCGGCAGAGCCCGGAGGCTCAGTGCGCGACCCCGAGGTGATCGCGATCGCAGACGCGGCGGGGATGGCGCTGGTGTTCACGGGCGAGCGGCATTTCAGGCACTAGAAGCGGTCGGCTATCAGCGGTCAGCTTTCAGCTATCAGCTAGGAACCTGAGTAACAAGTCGTGAGAAGTTAGGATCACCGGGGAGCGGCCAGATGCGCGATTTCAATAAGCTGGAAGTTTGGAGACGGGGCCACGAGCTAACCCTGGCTATTTACTCAGCAACCACTGCCTTCCCCAAGCATGAGCTTTATGGCCTGAGCAGCCAGATCCGACGAGCCGCCAGCTCTGTCCCAGCAAATATTGCAGAGGGATGTGGTCGAGACAGCGATGCCGCGATTTCTGCACATTGCCATGGGATCTGCTAGCGAGCTTGAGTATCACCTACTCCTTGCGCGCGACCTGGGCCACATTCCAGTCGATAAGTACTCAGGTCTGCACCCAGGGACACGACCCAGGTCAAGCGCATGCTGGCCGGACTCCTGCGCAGGCTGAAAGCTGAGGGCTGATAGCTTCATGGCTCGAGTCGACGTGGTATTGCCGGTATACAACGAGGAGTTGGCGCTGGAGCGCAGCGTGCGCACGCTGCACATGTTCCTCAGCGACAACCTGGCGCACGAGTGGCGCATCCTGATCGCCGACAACGGCTCCGAAGATCACACGCAGGAGATCGCGCGGCGCCTCTCCGGTGAGCTGGACCGCGTCGAGGTCATGCACATCCCGGAGGCCGGACGCGGGCGGGCCCTGACCAAGGCCTGGCTCGCGAGCGACGCCGACGTGCTGTCCTACATGGACATCGACCTCTCGACCGACCTGGGCGCGTTCCCAAAGCTGGTCAGCGCCGTGGCTGAGCAGGGCTACGACCTGGCGGCAGGCACCCGGCTGGGGGCCGGCGCTGAGACGTCGCGTTCGCTGAAGCGCGAGGTGCTGTCGCGGGGCTTCGTGGCGATGATCAACCTGCTGATGGGCACAAAGCTGCGCGACACGCAGTGCGGCTTCAAGGCAATCGGGCGGGAGGCGGCCCAAACGCTGCTGCCGCTGGTGCAGGACTCGGGCTGGTTCTGGGACACGGAGCTGCTGCTGCTGGCGGCCAAGGGCGGCTGGCGCGTGACCTTCGTGCCGGTACGCTGGCTGGAGGACAGGGACAGCCGAGTAAAAATTGTGTCCACCGTGAGCAAGGACCTGAAAGGCCTGCTGCGGATGCGGCGCTTCGACTGGTCGAAGGCCCGCAAGCAGACGCTGACAGCCGTTTAACCTTCAGGAGCCTGCTAAAGAGCCTGTGTCTGCGCGAATTAGGAGTCTTGGGAAGTCCCAGAACTCTCCTCCAAATGCGCGATGATCCGCCGGCGGTATTGCAGGCGAGGCCGGGGAGTGGCCTGACTTCGAGGCTTTTCACGCACCTTCTCCTGGCAGTAGGCGTAGAGGGCATCGTAGACAGGTGCAGTGAGGCGTATCTTCTCGTGGTCGTCCCGGACCGCCAACTGGAAACCCCGCATTATGGCATCGAGGCCACCGGATTCTCGTTGTCGCCGTCCGCGAGCTGGAACGTCCGCGTCGCGAATAATCCTGCCCATCTCGGTCAAAGCAGCGTCCTCCGCGAGTCCCTGCTTCTTGAGCATGACTTCAAAGGTGCACATCCCGTCTTCGTGGGTAAATTCCGCGGACCGCATGTCGAACGTGCGCCCTTTGATCTTCGCCGGATCCTTGCTCGCGTCTACGAACACGAACTCGGCAGCAGGGTCGATGTGCCTAGTAATCAGCCAGGCACAAGCCGTGCGGTCAACGTGGAGACCTGAGCGCGTGACCCACTTCAGGAGACGGCCCCCTCGTGCTTGTAGGCCTCTTCGAGATACGACCTGAGCTCGGTTTCGCACTCGTTGAAGAGTTGCTGAATCTCGCCGACCGCGTCACTGCGCGTGAAATCGCGTTCAGCGATCTGCTGCAGCCAGCGTTTCAGTTTAGCGACGTCGCCTTCGAGTTGCTCAAGCTCGGAGAAAGTGAACTCCCGGTGGGCGCGCTCGCGCCGGATGTGGCCAACGAAGCCATCGATCTCTCGCTTCAGATCGGTATATTCAGCTGCCCGTGCCTGCCGCCCCTGGTCCAGAATGGACCGAGACTTGACCTCATCGAGTTGCACGGCCTGCGCCAACGCCGCATCGCCACCTAACTCCGCCACCTTGTCCGCGATAGCACGGAACGTTGCCAGCGTGCTCTCCTGCTCTGGCAGCGCACAAACGCCATCACGAAGGTAGACCGCGCCTGCCTTCTTGATCTCCCGCCAAATCGCAGCTCTCGTGCGGGAGGGTTCGGCCGGGACCGAATAGATAAGTAGCAGCCAGGTCACGGCTTCCCGGTCGAGCGTCGCGACTGCTGACGATGCCTCGCACCGCCCTGGAGCACGGCGTCCCCGCGCAAATCGTCGTAACGGATGGGATCGCTCATGCGCCCACCTGGCTCTGGCACCAAGCGTAGAGGGCGTCGTACACCGGCAGTTCCTTTTCGAGCTGCTCATGATCGTCCGCGTAGACCATGCGAAAGCCGCCCGCGATGGCGTAGAGACCGGCAGATTCCGGAGTCAGATTACGCGCGTTCGTATCGGCGCCCCGTACTATCGGCGCCAGTAGCTCAAGGCCGGCGTCTGTCAGGTTGTACTTGTGCATGATGGCGTCGAAGCTGCACTCAGGGCCGTTGTGTCCCAACTCCACGTCCGGCACATCATAGGGCGTAGCTCCTTCGCGTTCGGCCACGACCATCACCTGGTCGGGCGGCGCATACAAGAACTCGGCGTCCGGGTCCACGAAGCGTTTGATCAACCAGGGACAGGCGATGCGATCAACCATGGGGCGTGCACGGGTAACCCATTTCATTTCAAGACCTCCTCCTCAGTCGCTAACCAGCGACTCCATAATAAGAGAAAGTAACGAGTGTTAGATACTGCTATATTAGGGGCCATGAGTCGAATGCCACCGGCGTTTCAGCACCGAGACTTCAGGGTCTTCTGGACCGGCGCGCTGTTCTCGGCAATCGGGACACAGATGACGACGGTGGCGATGGCGTGGCAGATCTACGAGCTGACCGGGTCGGCGCTGCAGGTTGGCCTGCTAGGGCTGGGCCGGGCGATCCCGCAGATCGGCTTCGCGGTGTTCGGCGGCCTGATCGCGGACGCTATGGACCGCAAGCGCCTGATGATGCTGCTGCAGGTCATGCAGTGCGGGGTTTCGACAGCGCTGGCGGCGTTGACGCTGACCGGCGTTGTTACACCGGAGGCGCTGTTCGTCTGCGCCGTGCTGTTCGCCTTTAGCAGCGCCATGGAGACGCCGATCCGGCAGGCGGTGGTGCCCAATCTGGTGCCGCGGCCCGACCTGGGCTCCGCCGTGGCGCTGACCACCATGGAGCGCAGCCTTGGGTTGATCGTCGGGCCGGCGATCGCCGGTGTGACGATCGCGGTGTCCGGCCCAGCCTGGTGCTACGCGGCAGACGCCGCCTCCTGGCTGGCGATGTTGGCCACGCTGGTGCTAATCCGGAGGCCGCTGCAGGTGGCCATAGCAGGCAAGATGTCGCTGGAGGCGCTGGCCCTGGGCCTACGCTTCGTTGCGCGCCAGCCGGTGATTTTGCCGTTCATGATCCTGGACTTTGGCGCAACGCTGTTCGGGTCGAGCTACGCCCTGCTGCCGATCTACGCGAAGGACATCCTGGAGGTGGGACCGGTCGGGCTGGGCGCTTTGTATGCGGCGCCATCCGTGGGTGGAGTAATCATGGGCATTGCGCTGAGCGGGCCGCTGAAGATAGACCGCGCGGGTGTCTGGGTGGTGATCGGAGTCGCATTCTACGGGCTCTGCACGATGGTGTTCGCGGCATCGACAGTCCTCTGGGTTTCGCTGCTGGCGCTGGCAGGGACGGGCGCAGGCAACATAGTCAGCGCTGTCCTGCGCGGGACGAGCAACCAGCTGCTGACGCCGGATCAGCTGCGCGGGCGCGTAGCAGCGGTGAACAGCGCCTTCGTAACGGGCGGGCCACAGCTCGGTCAGTTCGAGTCTGGCGCCGTCGCGGCGGCGGGTGGCGCCGAGCTTTCGGCGTTCACGGGCGGGCTGGGCGCGCTGGCGCTTTCCGGCGCGATCTGGCTCCTGCCCAAGGTGCGCGCTTTCCGGCTGTCATCGACCGGAACAGCCGCTCCGGAAGCTTCAGCGGCGAACTGAGGAAAGGCGGCGACGTCGGTTGACACTAGTAGGGGACGCTGCTAGATTTCGGCTTGCTAAGGCCTTCACAAACACCCATTACGGGGCACGAACCAACCTGAAGGCAACGGGGCGAGATGGATCTCACAGGGCTCTTTATCGGCTTTCACCCTGACGGAGTTTTCGATTTCCTCTACCCGGGGGCCAAAAGCCTGATCTCGGTCGATATGGCGGAGCTGGTCATCGTGTTCGGGACCATCTTCATCAGCATGGTCGCGATGGTGACGTTCGGTAACTGGTGGTCACGCTAGTCAGGAGCACGGCGCATGGCCGCAGGTAACCGTCCGCGCACAGAGAGACCGAAGGGCCCCGGCCTCCTGGGGACGATCTACGACAAGGTCTTCCACAACTACGTCTGGCAATCGATCTTCCGCAGCGGCTATCCCAACACGCCGCGCAACCAGATGCTTGCCGTGGCGACTAACGTCTTCCTGCACCTGCACCCGACGCGAATCCACAAGACTCACGTCAAGATCACTCACACCTACTGCCTGGGCGGATTGAGCTTCTTCCTCTTCCTGGGCCTCACGGTCACCGGCGTGCTGTTGATGTTCTACTACGTACCGTCCGTCGAGCGCGCGTACACCGATATCGCGGCGCTGGAGACGAACGTGCGCTACGGCTCGCTGATGCGCAACATGCACCGCTGGATGGCGCACGGCATGGTACTGACCGTGCTGCTGCACATGATGCGAGTGTTCTACACGGGCGCGTACAAACCGCCTCGCGAGTTCAACTGGGTGGTGGG
Organism: uncultured Dehalococcoidia bacterium; assembly: GCA_964572535.1. Lineage (GTDB taxonomy): Bacteria > Chloroflexota > Dehalococcoidia > DSTF01 > WHTK01 > WHTK01. The sequence continues at coordinate 1,863 of CAZNHI010000117.1, read as the reverse complement.
CGTGATCCTGCTGATCCTGACGCTGCTGTTGAGCTTCACGGGCTATCTGCTGCCCTGGGACCAGCTGGCGCTGTGGGCGATTACCGTGGGCACGAACATGGTGGGCTCCGCTCCGATTCTGGGCGACTCGGTGGTGTTTGTGATGCGCGGCGGCTTCGACGTCGGCCCCAACGCTCTGATTCGCTTCTACACCTTGCACGTGATCGGCCTGCCGTTGGTGGCAGCGATTTTCATGGCCGTCCACTTCTGGCGCATCCGCCGCGATGGCGGCATGGCGCGGCCGCTGTAACCGAGGCGTAAGGGGGAGCATTGGCAGCGACATCTCCGGCCCAGGTACGACCGCGACGCGAACGGGAGGAAGAGCTCCTCGTCTGGCCAGACCTGGTATTCGTCGAGTTCATCTGCGCCGTCCTGTTCACGTTCAGCTTCACGGTGATCTCGGCGGTTGTGAACGCGCCGCTGATCAACCGCGCCAACCCGGACGTCACGCCAAACCCGTCCAAGGCGCCGTGGTACTTCCTCAACCTGCAGGAGCTGCTGCTGCACATGAACCCGGCGCTCGCCGGTGTGATAGTGCCGACGGTCTTCCTCATCGTCCTGGCCGCCGTGCCTTACCTGGACCGCAACCAGGAAGGTCAGGGCATCTGGTTCGGCACTCCGAAGTCCATTGCGATCAGCATCTGGTCCGGCGTATTCGCCCTCTTCGGCACCGTCACCCTGATCCTGCTCGACTCCGGCAAGCACGCCGACTGGTACTCGCGGCTGACCGGCAAGACCTGGGTCGGCGACGTCTGGCTGGGCGAGAAGACGGAGGTCTGGAAGGACGGCTCCATACACGGCGGCCCGCCAGACTGGGCGCCCGGCTTCCTGATCGCGGTTTACGACCTGATCTTCAGCCGTAACTTCCGCGCCATCCAGACGGAATGGACGTGGCAGGTCAACCTGTTCGGCCTCGACGCCGGGTTTGGACCCAACGGCAAGAACGGCGTCATGGACTGGCCGGACGACTTCACACGCATCCCGATGCCGCTCAACGGCACCGGTTGGCCCTGGAAGTGGGGCGGCAACCACGGCGAGCCGCCGCCGCAGTGGTACCAGGACCTGCCTGACTGGATTACCGGCCTGCTGCCCTACGACCTCAACCTCAACCTGCCGGCGGTGCTGGTGGAGATCATCATCCCGTCCACGCTGATGCTGGGCCTGCCGGCGCTGCTGATTTACTTGCTGTGGCGCATCGGCTGGGTGAACACGCGACGTGACGTTTTCTTATCTCTGTTCAGCGGCTTCATAGTCGCGTACTGGGTGATGACCATCGTGGGCGCCATGTTCCGCGGGGCGGGCCAGGACCTGTCCATGCCCTGGGACGTGCCGCGTATCGATGGCTAGACCGTAAGGCCACCCTGTTAGAGGCTAGAGTCGCAGGCTGAGATTCGAAAGGAGGACGATGCAATGGGGCGCTTGAGCACCTGGCCGGCGATTCTGGGTCTTGCCCTGGCGATGATCGTCGTCGTCCTGATCCGGCCGATTCCGAGTTCGCTCTCGTTTGCCAGCGGGATCATGGTACTGATCAGCCTGCTCGGCTGGGTCCTGGAGGCCCGCCAGGTCGCGGGACCGGTACCAGAGGTTGAGCCGGAGCACGAAGAGGAAGAAGTGGCTCCGGGGCCGAGCTACTGGCCCGTCCTGTTGGCGCTCAGCATCGTCGGCATCGCCGCCGGCCTGATTTACGACTGGGAGTACGGCGCGCTGGTGGTGGCGCTGCCCCTCGCGGCCGGGTCCGGCGCAGCCTGGGCAGACATCCTCAGGCGCGAGATGACGCCGACCCCGGAAGAGGCCGAGGCGCTGGCCGCCGGGCCGCCAATCGTC
>CAZNHI010000116.1:0-6936 GCA_964572535.1 uncultured Dehalococcoidia bacterium | reverse complement strand
GAGTCCAGCTCCATTTGGGTGCGCGGCACGACACCATGCTGGCGGAAGATGCCCTGGGCCAGCGAGTAGTAGCTGGAATTGCGGTCGAAGAAGATGAACGGGTGGTCGCCCAGCTGTTCGACGGTAACCGAGCCCCGGCCAACCAGCTCGTGGTCGGCGTTGCCGACGAGTACCAACTCGTCTTCGATCAACCCCTTGGTCTCAATGTCCTGGTGGTAGACGGCGCGCACGAGGCCTACCTGCGCCTCATCCTGCAGCAACATCTGGAGCACCTGCTCCGAGCGTCCCGTCCGCACTGAAACCTCGATGCGCGGATAGCGGCCCCGGAAGGTCTTGAGCAGGCCCGGCAGGATGTAGGTGCTAACGGTCGTCGCCGAGGCCAGGACGAGCGAGCCAGAGTGCAGGTTGCGCAGCGAGTCGATGGCGTCACGGCCGAGATTCAGCGCTTGCAGCACGCGCTCCGCGTGGGGCAAGAAGCACTCACCGACCTCGGTCAGGCGGATGCCGCGTCCGGAGCGCTCGAACAGGCGCTCGCCCAGGTCGCGCTCCAGCGCCTGGATGCGGGCCGTTACGGATGGTTGGGTTAGAAACAGCGCCTCGGCGGCGCGAGAGAAGCTTCGCTGGTTCGAGACCCGCACGAAGGCTTCAAGCTGACCAAGATCCACCCCGGGTACCTCCCATAGAAGCTGCCTATATCATACCAGTTTCGGCAGCGCCGGAAAAATCGATCAGGCTACGCTCGCTGACCGCACTCCCGGCTTCGTTACGGTTATCACCCCGTCGCGTAGGACGGTCGCCTGACAGGCCAGGCGCACCGGCCGGCTCAGAATCGCCTGGCCGCGTTCTGCGACCAGGGTCTTACGTTCGCTGCGGCTCATTTCGGCCAGCAATTCGCCGCCGCTCACCACCTCGGAGAGGCAGGTCGTGCACACGCCCTGCCCGCCGCAGGTGGTCGGCCAGTACAGCCCGTAAGCCTGCGCGGCGCCCATCAGAGTGTCGCCCGGCGTGACTTCGATCTCGATATTCGCCGGTTGAATAGTGACCTTAGTCATAGTCGAATTTTAGCATGGACCACTCTTGGGATACCCGTTGTTTATCAATCAACCAGGTGACTCTTCGCTCTACGAGATTTTGCGCAGGGCAGGGAATGCAAGGAACAGCACCGCCGTACAGCCCAGGCAGATCAGCGCCATCACCGTCTGCGCCATCGCGGGGTCGAGGGCAGAGGCAAGCAAACCGCCGATCGTCGCGCCCAGAGGCACGAGGCCTCGATCCAGGTGGAACAGGCTCAGGACGCGGCCGTGCAACTCCTGCGGCGTGCGACCTAACACGAAGGCGTTGTTCAGCGACATAAAGGACGTCTGCATCGCGCCCGTCAACATCAACGCGGGCACCACGGCGTACATGGTGTGGATGTTGGCGAAGACCAGCAACGCCACGCAGAAAGTCACGATCATCGCGAGCATCGCGTAGCCACGCCGTTTCAAGTTCTCACCGATGGTTGCGACTACAAGGGCGCCCGCCAGCGCTCCGATGCCGACGAGCGAAATAAGCAGGAACGCTTGGGACGTGGTCAGTCCGAGTTCGCGCTTGGCGATCAACGGGATAAAGACGCCCTGGAAGGGCATCCCCCAGACGAACACTGCGAGGCTGATAACGAGAATGTACAGCACCACCTTGTCCTGCTTCACCGCGCTGAAGCCTTCGAGAAGCTCAGCCTTCATCGAAGTCTTGTGCTTCCCGCCCTCGTGAGTCGTGACGCTGATTTTGCCGGTGTTCCACATCACCCAGAGCAACATCGCGGCTTGAATCGCATACAGGTCGCCAAAGGTCAAGAAAGTCACCACGAGCGCGGCGAAGGCCGGCCCAAGGGTACGCATCACGTTGAACGCTGCGGAGGTCAGCGCGATGGCGTTCGTCGTGTACTCACGCGGCACCAGCCGTGGGATCAGCGACACTCGGGCCGGTTGGTTGAAGGCTTGCGAAGCTCCGCCCGTCAGCGTCCCGACGAATACCATCCAGGGTTCGATGACATTGGTCAGGATCAAGGCCGCCGTGACCGCGTGGGTTGCAAAGGTGATGAACTGGGTGATTTGCAGGATTCGCTTCTTGTCCATGCGGTCGGCCAGGACGCCTGCCCAGACGCCGACCAGCAGCATAGGGATCATGCGTGTCGCGGCGATCAACCCGACGAGGAAGGCCGAGTTGGTCATCTCCAGGATGAGCAGTGGCCGCGCGACGTTTTCCATCCACTGCGATGCGGCAGCGCCAATCTGACCCTGCCACAGGTAGCGGAAATCGCGGTAACGTAGGGAGTGGAAGGTGGAGGTGCGTGGCCGGTCTAGGACCTCGCCGGCCATCGTCTGAACGCGGGCAGCTTCTTGTGCCACTCTGCGATGCTAAGCCTCCATTAACGTTAACGTCAACGTACCTCAGGCTTCGTGGGGTGGTCCTTTAGCGGGGTTTGGGGGTGTCCCGCCAAGCTTTCAACGCCGAAACGTCAACGTATCTCAGGCTCCGTGGGGTGGTCCTTTAGCGGGGTTTGGGGGTGTCCCCAACTTTCAGTGCCGAAACGTCAATGTATCTCAGGCTCCGCGGGGGTGGTCCTTTAGCGGGGTTTGGGGGTGTCCCCCAAACTTTCAGCGCCGAAATGTCAACGTGTTCGGCGTCCTGAGGAGGTTCTTAAGGCGTGTTTGGGAGTGTCCGCCAAGCTTTCAACGCCGGGCAGCATTTGACCGTGAGACGGCCCTAAGATACAAAGGTGGAACTGGTGATAAATGGCTGAGCTCCCTCGCATTGTTGTAACCGGCATCGGCATGGTCACACCCCTCGGGCTTGACGTGCAGTCCAGCTGGAAGGGCCTCCTCGAAGGCCGCTCCGGCACGGGCCGCATTACTCACTTCGATCCCGAGGCCTTCGACGTGCAGGTCTCAGCCGAGGTCAAGGGCTTCGTACCGGAGAACCTCATGGACCGCCGCACCGCGCGCCGCTCCGGCCGCCACACGCAGATGGCCGTCGTCGCAGCGAACGAGGCCGTCAAGTCCGCCAACCTGATCATCGACGAAAGCAACCGCGACTCCATCGGCGTGCTGATCGCCAGCTCCGGCGGTCTCTTTACCATCGGCGAGCAGGAGAAGGTAATCGACGAGAAAGGCCCCGGCCGCGTCGACCCCCTGACAGTACCGAAGGTGGGCCAGTACAGCCCGGCGGTGCGCGTCGGGCGCCTGCACGAAGTACGCGGCCCCAACTCCAGCGTCAACAGTGCCTGCGCTTCCGGCGGCGACGCCATCGGCCAGGCGATGAACCTGCTGCGCCTCGGCCAGGCGGACTGCATCCTTGCTGGTGGCGCCGAGGCGATGATCAGCAAGGTGCTGATCGCCTCTCTTGGCGGCCTCGGGGCGCTGGCCAAGACCTGGAACAACGAGCCGCTGCGCGCCTCGCGACCCTTCGACGCCAAGCGCAGCGGCTTCGTCCTCGGCGAAGGCGCCGCCATCCTTGTGCTCGAGACTGAGGAGTTCGCCAGGCGTCGTGGCGCCGGAATCCTGGCCGAGCTCGCCAGCGCAGGCTGGTCCTTCGACGCAACGGACGACACCGCCCCGGACGTAGACGGGCAGGCGCTGGCCATGTCGCGCGCGCTGAAAAACTCCGGCCTGACCATGGACGACATCGACTACATCAACGCCCATGGCACCTCGACTCAGCTCAACGACAAGACCGAGACCGCGGCGATCAAGAAGGTCTTCGGAGAGCGCGCTTACGGCATCCCGATCAGCTCCACCAAATCGATGACCGGCCACCTGGCGGCTGCCGCCGGCGCCGTTGAGGCCGCTGTGAGCGTGCTGACCCTGCGCGACCAGATCATCGCCCCGACGATCAACTATGAGTACCCGGACCCCGAGTGCGACCTCGACTATGTGCCGCTGACAGCGCGCAAGGCCAGGGTCAACGTCGTGCTCTCGAACTCGTTCGGCCTCGGCGGAGAGAACAGCTGCTTGGTTTTCAAGCGATACACCTAGAAGAGACTGAATGAGCTACATCGTCTGGATGCACAATGGCAAGCTGCCCCGCGAGCAAGTCGGCGGCAAGGGAGCCTCCCTCTCCGACCTCATGAGCGCCGGCTTCAAGGTGCCGGACGGTTTTTGTGTCACAGCCGACGGCTACCGTCACTTTGCTAGGACTGCGGGTATCGAGGCCCGGCTTGCGCCAATGCTCGCCTCCTTAGACACATCAGATGCGGCCGCAGTGAAGCACGTCGCGGAGACTATCTCCGCCCTCGTGCAGGGGACGTCACTGCCCGCCGATCTGCGGATCGAGATCAGCGAAGCGCTCACGCAGCTGGCTTCCACCATGGGGCCGCACTCCGCCGTGAGATCGTCGGCGATCTCGGAGGACGGCTCCGCCGCCTCGTTCGCCGGACTGTACGAGTCCTACCTCAACATGGTCGGTGAGGCTGAGGTGCTGGATGCGGTGCATCGCTGCTACGTCTCGCTCTGGTCGCAGCGCGCAGTCAGCTACCGGGCCAACCGCGGCAGCGGCGCCGATGAGGCGATGGCGGTCGTTGTCATGAAGCTGGTGCCGTCGGAAACATCCGGCATTGCCTTCACCGCGCATCCGGTCACGGGCTCACTGGACCAGGTGATCATCAACTCGAGCTTCGGCCTTGGCGAAGCAATCGTTTCCGGGCGTGTGACGCCGGACTCCTTCCTGATCGACAAGCGCAACTTCGCGCTGCTTGAGCGCGATATCTACCCGAAAGAGCTGGCCGTTTTTCCTCACCCAGGCGGCGGCGGCGGTGTCATCGAGGAGAAGCTATCGCCGGACCGCCAGCGCGCCGCCTCGCTCACGGACGAGCAGGCCTGCGACGTCGCGCGCCTCGCCGCCCAGGTGGAGACGCACTACGGCTCGCCCCAGGACATCGAATGGGGCCTCTACGAAGGCCAACTCTATTTGCTGCAGTCGCGGCCGATTACCACGCTCGGCTGATCTTCGGGCGGCCTTCCGCCGATAATCTCCTTGATGGAACCTGCAGTCTTCTTCCTCATCGGCTTGCCTCTGGCCTTCATCTGCAGCCAACTCGTGGTCAAGCTCACGGACTTCGAAGAGGAGATGGTCGAAGGCGCAGACGAACGCAAGCTACCCTGGCAGATTGAACCGTGGACCTGGCGCGTGCGCTGGGGTGTCGTGCTGATGCTGCCCGTCTTCATGGCGGTGGCCGGCTCCCGCTTCGAGCTTGCCCAGGCGTCGATGGTCTCGCTGATCGTCGGCGCGCTCCTGGTTTGCACAGCAACCGACCTCCTGCGCTATCGTGTGCCCAACGTCATCACCTACCCCAGCATCGTGGTAGCGCTGCTGGCGGCGGTCTTGATGCCTGACGCCGACCTGCAGAGCGCCGTGATCGCCGCGCTGGCAGCTGGCTTCTGCTTCTTCGTCCTCGCCCTGATCACGCGCGGCGGCCTCGGCCTCGGCGACGTCAAGCTCGCGGTGCTAATCGGCGCCCTGCTCGGCCTCAACGCGGTCGCGGCAATCTTCTGGGGCGTGGTCGCGGGTGGCATCGTGATCTTCGCGCTCTACGCCACGGGCGTGGTCGGCCGCAAGGAAGCTGTTCCCTATGCGCCCTTCCTCGCCCTCGCCGCTATCGGTGTCGCGCTGCTGCAGGGCGCCGCCTTCGCCCCCCTGTAAAGAGACTTACCCGCCCTGGACGCGGTCCAACGCTGAAGGACGCCCGTATCGCCCCTTCAGCGGGGGCCGGGGTGTCCCCGGACTTTCAAAGCCAATAGAATGGCGCCATGATCGAACCGACTTCGCCGCCCGCGCCGCTCGCGGTTCATTGCCAGTACCTCTGTCGCAGCGTGAGCGCGGGCAGTCGCGACCCGGCCTCGATCTGCACCCACCCCGTGCGCGAGGGCCGCGAATGCATCGGCCCCTTTCTGGAGGACCTTGCGACGGGCTGCGGCCTCTGGGAAGCCCACCGGGACAGCCATCTCATTCCCTTGCCCGAGCTCCTTCCCGGGAAGGACTGGCAACGGCGCCGGCGCCGCCAGGGCTACGACCTGCACGCGGGTCACAGTTCCTGGGGCGTCGATTGGCGTTAGAAGGACCGCATGGAAGCCGAACGTAAGCCCCCCGGCCGCGGCATCGAGGTCAAGCTCCTCGACCACACCTCTGACCCTATTCGATCCCTGTACATGGCGTATCGAGTCGCCTACTCGGCGCTGACGCCTGTGCAGATCGAGGAGCGCATCAGCGATGACCGCATCACACGTGAGCAGATGCTGGACTTCATCGAGAAGCGTCTCGAGACCGGCCACGCCTCGCCCCTGGAGCAGGTTTGGTTTGAGTTCGGCATTTCGGGCGTGACGCGCGCCTTCAGCCACCAATTCGTGCGCCACCACATGGGCATTAGTTTCGAGCAGCAGAGCCAGCGCTACGTCACCTTCAAGGGCGGCGAGTTCCCCTACACGGTGCCCGAGTCGGTGAAGAAAGCCGGCCTCGAAGCCGAGTACAACGCCACCTTCGACGACGTCGCCGAGCTCTACGACAAGCTCATCGCCAGCGGCGTGCCGGCCGAGGACGCGCGCTTTGTCCTGCCCAACGCTACCAACACCAACTTCAAGGTGACGGTCAACTTCCTCGAGCTGCTGCACATCGCCGACCTGCGCCTCTGCACCCGCGCCCAATGGGAGTTCCGCAAGGTGGTGGCCATGATGCGCGCCGAGGTGATGCGCACCTTCCCGGAGCTGGCGCGCTACGTGCAGCCCAAGTGCGGCGAGTTCCGCATGGGCTACTGCGATGAGTCCTACGAGGACTGGCAGCGCTGCCCGATCGGCCGCAAGCGCCCCCACAAAACGGATCTGTTCTCCATCTACGAGGCGCACCGCCGCGGCGAGTTCCTGCCCGTAGAGGTCGCGACCGCCAGCAACGAGGGCCTGGACGCCG